>NC_015729.1 GCF_000154785.2 Roseobacter litoralis Och 149 | reverse complement strand
CAGAAAAATAGCGACGATTCGTATCTACGCAGGTCTTCGAAAGGCGGTCCGACCCTCAGCCGTCTTAGTTAATGATATGTTATTATTAGTTACAAGGGATATGTGTTGTCGGAAAAAGGCGTGTATTCAACATGTTCTGTGCTCTTTCTAAAGGAGTGCCGACTCTGAAACCCCGATAGGGTGACTCTGATCCCCCGTTTGAGTGACTCTGAAACCACAAAGCTCTTCCGGTTTTTCTGGACGCAGTTATCCACAGGCTTTAGGGTCCGTGTAAATGAAACCCCGAAAGGCAATCGGGGCAAATATGGGCCTGCCAACGTGCAGTTCCTTGAGGCAAATCCTAAAAGGTCGGGATCAACCCGGTCGGAAAGTGAGCAGGCATGAGCGGGGCAAACCCGACGGGCAGCGCGATGGGTCAGCCCATCGGACAGAGTGATTTTTTCGTGTGCGATTTTTTTGCAGCCGTTCCCAAACACGACCTGGCGGCGATGGAGCATCCGTTGTTTTCGCTCTCGACGCGGCCTGACAGGCGCATTCTGAACTACACCCACAATGATGCTGAAATCACCATCACCCCCAGCGTGAAGGGGCGGGCGACGATCTTTGACGCGGATATTCTGATCTTTTGTATCAGCCAGCTGATGGCCGCGATCAACGCGGGCAAAAAGACCTCACGGCATCTGACGCTGACGGCGCATGATTTGCTGCTGGCCACGGGGCGCGAAACCTCAGGCGATGGCTACAAGCGGCTGCGCGATGCCTTTGAACGGTTGGCAGGCACGCGCATCACCACCAACATCACCACTGGCGCGCTGGAGACGACCAGCGGCTTTGGTCTGATCGAGAGCTGGGAGATCGTGCGGCGCACGCGGGCAGGGCGCATGGTGAGCGTCAGCGTGACCCTGTCGGAATGGCTTTATCGGGCGGTGTTGAGCAAATCGGTGCTCACACTCAGCCGCGACTATTTTTCCTTACGCAAACCGCTGGAGCGGCGGCTTTATGAGTTGGCGCGCAAACACTGCGGCCGCCAGCCTGTGTGGCGCGTGTCGGTGGAGACCTTGCTGAAGAAATCCGGCTCGACCTCTCCCCGCCGGGTGTTTCGCGCGATGCTGCGCGAGATCATCACCCGCGACCCGCTGCCGGAATATACGCTGGTTGAGGAGCCGGGCGATATCATCGCCGTGCGCCCCCAGACGCTGGTGGATCTGCCCGACCGCGCGCCGCAGTTGTCGCCAGAGGCGCTGGAAGAAGCCCACCGTCTGGCCCCCGGCGCGGATATCTACGCGCTGGAGGCCGACTGGCGCACCATGTGGGCCACCAGCGGCGCCCCGCGCCTGTTATCCCCCGACAAGGCGTTTCTGGGCTGGGTGAAAAAGCGTAACAGTCCGCGGCGGTAAGGATAAGCGTAATGCGCGCCACTGATGAGAGAAAGTGCGACCTAAGCGCCCCCTTTATCTTCTGGATAAAGGGGGCGCGGGTCGATCAGCATGGCGGTGATCCAGCCTGTGACAAAGCCGCCAAAGTGGGTTTGCCAAGCCAACTGACCACTCATCGCCCACCACATGGTCATGTTGAGGGCGATCAGGAGCGCGACGGCCTGTGCGACGGGCAGCAGGCCCTGCTGAAACGTGAAACGATCCACATACATCCATGCCAGCAGTCCCCCGGCGAGCCCAAAGAGGGCCCCTGACGCGCCGACCATTGGTTGCAGCCCTGCAGCAAGGACAGCATAGCCCGCCCCACCACCAAAAATCGAAGCGATGTAGAGGATGGAAAAACCGCGCAAGCCGACTCGCAAGATGACCGCCGCCCCCAGCGACCACAGCGTTATCATATTGACGATCAGGTGGATCAGCCCTCCATGCAGAAACCCGTAGGTGACGAACATCGCATAGGACTGGAGAGTGTAGTTCGGGTTCCAATCCTTAAGCAGGCCGGGCCAGAAGCCGCCGTATTCATAAGCCATCCCCCGTAGTCGCTCTGGCTGAACCAGACCGAGGTCGCTGAGTTGCAAAATCCCTTCCAGAACGCAGCAGACCACTATTAGGACAAGCAAAAGACTCCGACCCGGCGTATTTTTTTGCGCGGCGAAAGCTGTCGCTGGTGAGAAGGCGTTATCTTTGGTCATATTTGACAATGAACGGCGTGGATGTAGCTTGGCAAGGGGCAGATCAGGGATTCCAGCTAAAGTTTCGTTGTAATCCGATAAAGACCGTATTGGAACTGCGGTCCGCTTCGTTGTCCGATGTTGAAAGGGTATGCGATACACCGCTCACGAGCCCCCAATCGCGGGTCAGGGCGTATTGATAGGACAGGCTCAGGCTGACCCGGCGCCCGTCATCGGCAAATTCACCCAATTCATTGCGGTCGAAAAGCGAGAAATCCGCCCCAATGCTCGACAGGCTGTTGATCTGCTGCTGGTAGCCGGCGTTCAACGTGGTGTTGACCTGTTCCTGATTGTCGCTGTCGGTGTTGACCCGCTGGGACATGCCAAATGTCAGCTGGCCCGTGGGCAGCGCATAGCTATAATCCACGTTCACCAAGGGCTCAAAGCTGCTGGTTTCGCTGCTGGTGCCGCCCAGAGAATAGGACAGCGCGGCCCGTTTCGACAGATCCATCGTCCGGTCGATGGTGAAGAATGAGCGCCGACCGTCGTCGTTGGAGCTGACATCCGAGCTGAACGTCGCCCCGATCGTGCCGTTTGTCAGATCCTGCGTCAGCCCCGCGCTAAAGCTGACACCGTCATCCGTGCCGGTCTCGTCCCCACTGCGTTCGATGCTGTCGTAGCTTGCCGCAAAATCACCGCTCAGCGTGGGGGAAAATTCCAGTTCGACGCCCGCGCCAAAGCCTGTTGTTTCCCGGCTGGTGCCGTTGCCCTGTGCATCAAAGTCACGGTATTTCGTCGTTAACCGGGCGATGATACGCGGATCGATCCGAAAATTGATCTGTGCGGATGTATCCAGCGTGCTGCGGTCCGTCAGGTCCGGATCCTCGGTGCCGCTGTAGCGCAGCTCGCTGTAATCCAGCGAGAAGCTTGCGCCAATGGGGGCTTCCACCCCCACAGCACCCGTCAGTCCAAAGCCATAGTTCTGCCGCGTGCCACTGTCCTGATTGATGATCCTGCCGTCGGTGTCGAAATCATCATCAAAGAAGGAAGAGCTGGTGTCGGACTCGCGATATCTGAGGGATGTGCCGATATTGGCGTTGCGCGTGGCCCGGTCATAGCCCAACCGCACAAAACTATTCGTCAGATCCACGCTTGAGCGGTCGTTGCGCCCTTCTTCGATATCCGTGCCGAGGCTGAGGGTGAAATTCTCAAGCGGTGTGGCGCTTTCCAGATCGAAGGCTAATATCGTGCGGCCAAAGAAATCAGGATCATCCTCTACTTCAAGGTCGGGGTTGTCGCTGTATTCAAGCCGCTGGGTGACATCGAAGCTGGCGGTGATGCCGGGGGGCAGGGCCTCCTGGGCATGGGCGGCAATGCCGATGCCGCACAGGGCTGCAAACGCGCCAACCTTGTGGCGCGCGCGGCCTGTATTCATGATGTGCCTGTGCGAATGGGTCTTATTCGAACAGACGCCGTTCCGGTACCAGAATGACATCTCCGTCCTTCAGCTCGATCACATTGCTCGCGGTCCCGTTTGCCAGGGCCTTATAATTTAGTGTTACGACGTTTTGCACGCCGGTTTGCCGGTTCGTGCGGCGCAGTTGGATGCGCTTGACGGCGGCAAAGCGCGTCACGCCCCCGCCAACAGCAATCGCCTGCAACAGGGTTGTGCCGGGTTTGACTTCAAGCAGGCCGGGGGTGTTGACCTCTCCCAGAAAATAGACGTCGATCATGTCGCTATCCGTGGCCTCCTGCACATTCGAGGCGGATGGAATGACCGAGACGAAAACCGTGGGCGGGTTTGCGAAATTGGACTGGATAGCGGTCGTCACATCGCTTTGGATCTGTACAGCGGTGCGACCGCTGGCCCGCACGGTGCCCGCAAAGGGAAAGTTGAAACGTCCATCGGGCAAAACTATGACGGACCGGTTGAGACTGGCGTCTTCGAGCACTTCGATGTTCAAGCCGTCACCGGGTTGCACCCGGTATTCCGATTGCGCCTGCGCCATGCTGGCCACCAGTACCAGAACCAGCCCCATGAGAATATTTTTGACATTTTGCATCGTCGTTTCTGCTCCATTGCAGCTTTGGGCCATCATCTATTGCCAGCCCCTGCATGAAAAGAACTGATTAAGCTCAGGTAAAAATTAGTCAAAAATGTAGTTATGACGTCACAGGCTCGCAGGATCCATGATTTCAGCCCGATCACCTGCCCCACGGGGGAGCAGGCGCAAAGCTCTGGCCTAGGTGGATCAACCGGTCAGTTTTCCGTGGCAGCGATGAGGTTGCGGGCTTCGATCACCTGTTCGCGCTGGTCACCAGGGCCGGCAATCTGCACGACCTTGCGGAACTGCGCTAAGGCATCTTCGGGACGTTCCAGTGCCTCATATGCTTTGCCGAGGTGATATTGAACAAGCGGGTCGTTGGGCAGGCCCTGCGCTGCGCCTTCAAGATAGGGCAGGGCCTCTTCACTTTCGCCGCGCCGGTGCAGGATCCAGCCGAATGTATCTTGCAGGGCAGGGATTTCAGTGTCGCGGAAACGCCGTGCCACGGCCCAGGCACGATCAAGGCTTGCCTCGTCGGTGCGATAGGTGGTCAGCATGCTTGCCAGATTGTTGGCCACGATCACAGAACTTGAATCGCGCGCATAAAGCGACTCGTATATTTCGATTGCACCGTCGATATCCCCGGCGCGTTCCTTGTAGGAGGCACTTGCCCAAAGCAGATTGCCGTTGTCGGGCGCCGCCGCAAGGGCCTCGTCGACGATGGCGCTGGCGCTGGTGTCACCCTCAAGGCGTTGCGTGACCCGGGCCAGTTCAAGCCAGACATTTGCGGCTTGTGGTTCTGCGGTCACGACCTCGCGGTAAATCGCTGCCGCCCCCTCGGGGTTGCCTGCCGCCGCCTCGACGGAGGCTGCAATGGCGCGCAAGGCCAGATTATCCGGGTTTTCCGCGTTCAATTCTTCGGCCAGCAGCAACGCACCGTCAACATCGCCTGTCCCAAGACGGACGCGCAGCAGTTCAACCTGACTGTTCAGGGTCGCATCATCAGAAGAGGCGATGCCTTCGATATAGCTGATCGCGTCTTCGACGCCGTTGCGCACACTGATCAATTGCGCCTCAAGCCGGGTGGAGGCTTGTTGCGCGGCAGGAGTTTCGATCCCACGCAGGGTGTTAACCACCTGTTCGGTCCGTCCCATGTCCTCCATGCGCAGATATAGGTTACCCAGTGCGGCCAGCAAGTCGACGTTCCGGGGGGCCAGCCGCAGGGCAGGGAGCAGCGTATCTTCTGCGGGCAGATAGCGTTCCTGCTCGATCAGCAATTGCGCATAGCGCAGGCTTTCCGCAGGCGCATTGCCGGAGGCTTCCACGGCCAGCGCCAGAAAATCCTGTGACAGTTCGGGACGCCCTGAACGGGCATAGGCCTCGGCCATCAGGCTCATGGTTTGCGCATCTTCCGGGGCGCGGTCCTGCGCCAGCCGCAGGTTGTTGATCGCAGCCTCTGCCTCATCGGCGCGGATCTGCCAGGAGGCCTGCATCTTCAAGGCGGCGGGGTGCCCTTCGTCCGCGACCAGAACTTCTTCGACCTGGGCACGCGCGCCTACTTCGTTGCCGGTGCTCAGCATCATGCTGGCGAGGGCAACCTTGATGTCATTGGTCTGCTCTGACGGCTCTGCGCCTTCCAGAACGCCCTCAAGCTCCATAATGGCCTCAGTCGTTTCACCTTGGGCAAAGATGATGCCGGCCCGGATGGTCTGGAAGGGCACCGGGTCTTCTTCTTCGACAATGGCGGCGTCAAGTTCTGCCAGAGCCGCCTCCGGACCTTGCGTCTGGAGCAGGTAATTGACCAGATCCGCCAGAGGGGCGTTATCATCAGGAGCCGCCCTGTCCGCAAGTTGGCGCAGAAAGGCTTCGGCTTTGTCGTTTTCTTCGCGTGACAGATAGAACCGCAGCAGCATCTGCTTGGTTTCGACATCCTCGGGGAAGCGTTCCACCATGCCCAGCAACTGAGTTTCGATGCCTTCCATGTCATCATTCTGTGACAGGATGTTGAGCCGCTGACGCCAGTAGAGCATATTTTCCGGCTCACGTTCCAGCAGCCAGTCCAACTCGATCAGGGCCTGTGTCATGTCCCCGTTGAGCAGCAGGGCATCCAGCACCAGCTTGCGCAGCATCACATTGTCGGGCAACGCGCCCAGCAAGTCTTGTGCGGCACGCGCCTGTTCGCGCCGTGCGGGATCATCATTGGCCAGAGAAGCCGTGCGATAAGCCAGTGCAATGGCGATGGCCTTGGCGCGCGTGTCATCCGGTGCAAGCTCAACCGCTCTGGTGCCGTGGCGTTCCAGTTCTTCCCAGTTGGCGCCGTTAAAAGCCATCTCGCTCAGTAGGATGCGGGTTTCCGCATCATCTGGGTATTGCTCGGCAAGGCGCAGGAACTGGCCATAGGCACCGTGTATGTTGTTCTCCTGCTCCAGAAGTGTCGTGGCGAGCAAAGATCGTGCCTCGCGGTGGCTGCCGTCGAATTCGAAAACATTGCGCAGCTCGACCATGCCGCGCTCGTAATCGCCGCTTTCAATCAATTTCAGGCCGCTCTGGTAATATTCCTCAGCGCGTTCTTCGGATGATTTGCATGCGCTCAGCGCCATCGCAATGACTAATATGATAGGAACACTTTTAAACAATCCAGCTCTCCGCACTACATCAACATCCTCTTTAAAATAAAAGTGCTAACAGTTTATGCCAGAGTGATCTCATACACCAGAACATTGTACCTAGAACATCGTCCATTTACTCTGCAACATATCCGGCGGCCTTGAAGAGGTTTCGGCACTCGTTTGGTGGGAAGAAGTCACAGGTTTGGGCGACAGATTGAAAGAGCGCGTCGAATGTGTGGGCCTTGAGCCGTCGCAGGTGTGAGCTACCCCTCGAAATTCGGACACTGACGTAAGCTGCAAACTGTTGTCTGTTGATCTTCAACACTAAGGAGATTGACGATGTCGAAACGGAAGCAACATCACCCAGAGTTTAAGGTCAAGGTGGCGTTGGGAGCGCTGAAAGGCGAAGAAGAGGTCAGCGAGCTGGCCAGTAGGGCCGGGGTTCATCCGACGATGATCCATCAATGGAAGCGGGCTCTTCTTGAAGGCGCGTCTGGTGTATTTGAGTGTGGTGTCTGGAAGGCACCGGAAGTCGATGAAGGGCGGGCCGAAGACCTGCACGCCAAGATTGGGGAGTTGGCCGTCGCCAATGATTTTTTGTCCAGAAAGCTCAAACCTTGGACCGGCAAGTGAGGCGTAAGATGATCGAGCCCACCAATGCCGACTTGTCTATTGGCAAACAATGCAAGCTGCTGTCGATCTCGCGGTCGTCATTTTACTATGAGGCGCGACTGTTCTTTGATGTGTGCCAATGTCACCAGATCAGACCTTTGTCTGCGGCTGGCAGGGCGGCTGTTGCTGTAAATGCTATCGAAGGAGCGGCATCCAAACCGTGACAGGTCCAATCTGTGTTTGACGTGGCTCTATGGGCCAACACGACTATATTCTTATGCTGGCTCTTGCTGAGCTGCCGGCTCTGCCTGGCCTAATGGCCACCGCGCTGTCTTCCATGATCTTGCGCAGCCAGTTCACAGAAAACTCAGTTTGGTGATTTCGCGTTCGAGGTAGGCTTCTCATGAGTGCGCCGATCCTTCTGGAACCATCGGCTCGGCGTCGAGAAGCAGATCCCAAAATCGGCCACAACCTGTTTGCGTGGCAACCTGTCCGTTATCTTTGTTCCGAGACCGTGCCCACGTTTAAATACGCATTCAGAATAGTTCCCAAAACATTGGTTTGTTCGGCAATTTCACGTTCGCAGGTGTCGAATTGGCTGTAGCGTGTCGAATTAGTGCGCGCGACGATGAGGGCGCAATCAACGTTTTTCAGGAAGGCACGTGTGTCATCGTTGACCAGTACTGATGGTAGGTCAAAGACCATAATATCAGGTTTGTATTCCCTCTCGATGTGGTTGATAATATCCGCGGTTTCTTCAGCTAACAGTAGCCGCGTGGGATCACCTTCTGCCGCAAGTGACATTGAGACCGCTACGTTATCGCCGATTCGTAACGCTTGATCATTAAATTCTACGCGCCCGGCAAGCAGGTCGCCGATACCATGAGAGGGTGTTGCTCGGAAAAACGAGTGAACCGAAGGATCACGCAGATCCAGATCCATCAAGATAGCGCGCAGATCTTTTTGCCTGCCAAGACCCAATGCCAGATTGCACGCCGTGGTAGTTTTCCCAGAATTCGGCATTGGCGAGGTAATCGCCAGCCGTTTCCAGCCGTTCTGGCGCATCTGCAACAGGACCTTGGTGCGCAGTATGTCGAAGGGTGCCGCACTTGGTCCTGCCTGTCGGGTAACGACGCGGTGCTTGCTCAAATGCTGATCAGAGACGTCAATGGGAGTCAACGCCTCCCATAAGTCGGTTTGGAGTCCCTTATTTTTCTTTGTTCGTGAGGTACCATCATAATGCGTTTGGTGGGCCATAGGAGACGTAGGATTACGGGCCTCGCGGGCTTTTTCCAAAGCAGCTTGTAATTTTTCCATACTCTTTAGCCTTTTATTCTAACCAAGCCCCAGACGGGACAAGCCCTTCTGTACGATAAGCTCTAGAGAAAGATAATTAGTGTCTATATACCAAAGGGCTAAAGGAACACTTATCAATACAAACATAGTGGCACCGATGATGCTGGCGCGGCGTATAAAACGTCGCCTGGGGCTTTCCATATAGGGGATCGTTGCTATCAGGGTGATGTCGAAGCGACTCATCAGCTCTGCAGGGCGACGGATGGTGCGGTTAAGAAGCTCGAGCAAAACAAAATACACGCTGGCGAGTCCGATCCCTGCAGCGGCACCGGCAATTGCGATCAAGGGCCGGTTTGGGCCGGTTGGCACATTGGGAATCGTCGCGCTTTCGATGATGGTGATGCGCTGGCCTTGCGCCGTGGTTTCGATCCGTTCACTCATCTGAGAGGCGTTCAGGTTCAGCACGGCGGCGTTATAGCGGCTTTCGATGATCCCATATTCACGCTCCAAACCGTTCAGAATGATGCCATTGCTGGAACTCCGGGTGATGGCTTGTTGCAACTGTTCAAGCTCTGTTGTCGTGGTCGCGATGTCCCGTTCAATGAAATCTAGTCTTGTATCGATCTCAGCGAGGGTCGCCGTTAGGACTGGATCCTCGACAGAGATATCTTCCTCGGGTGTCAAAGTTGCCGCTTGATCCGCTGCGATGCTGGTCTCAATTCTCTCCACTAGAGCGCGCAGGCGGATGATGTTGGGGTGGGTTTCAGAATAGCGTAACAGCTCCTGATTAAGCTCTGCCTCGACATTTCTCAGGCGCTGTTCATCGGCGGTTAGGGTCCTTTGGTTTTCCCGCTGCCGCACTTCTCCTGTTGCCTCATAAACCTTGAGAATATCTTCGCGCTGTGCCTCATAGATGCTGCGTTCGCTTTCTAGTCTTTCCAGCCGTTCCTGCAGCAGTGTCTGTCTCCCCAGTCGGTAGCTCTGGTTCTCGGGAAGGGCTGCCACGTTGTCAGATTTGAACTGGGAAATTCTGGCACTTTGCATGGCAAGTTCCTCTTCCATGCGTTGAACTTCCTGCTGGAAAAATTGCAGCGTGTTTGCCGCCCGCGAAATGCGGAAGCTGGCGTTTTCGTCCAGAACGATGGTAACATATTCATTCACCACCGCCGCGGCGATACGGCCCGAACGTGCCTCGAACACGATGCGCAAAATCGTTGCCTGATTACGGCCTTCACTGCGCCGGATCTGTGTTGCTTGCCGCATCGCCAGCTCAACCTGATCAGGGTCCATTTCACCAATGTGTTCAAAGACATTTAGGCGATTGGCGATATCAATCAAGTTAGCGCGCGTCAAAAGCCTTTCCTGAATAATGTCAAGCTGTTCCAGCGCATCGGTCTGAATGGTCGAGCGGACCATCTCATCCGGGATCTGGGGCGCTTCGACCAGCAGGCGGGCCTCTGTCGACCACGTCTCGGGCAGCTTTAGCGCAGTGATCACTCCAAGGCCTGAGCCCAGCAGCACGAACAGCATCATCACCGGCATGCGGCGCACAAGAAGTTTCCAGTAGAATGCGATATCCAGATTCATTCTGCAGCCTTTTCAGGAAGATCCACCCGGTCGGTCAGGACCAGCAGCGGGGGGGCCGGTTTCAGAATCAGCCCGTCACGGATCAGCTCGTTGAGGATCGGCTTGCCGACAACCGTATTGCCCGCACTTGCCGCATAAACCAGCGCGAGATCGCACAGCTTGTTGATCGACCGCGGAATGCCTTCTGCCTCAAGGTGGATATGGCTCAGGGCAGGGGCGGTGATTTCATCCCCCGTGCCACCGACCCGTTGCAGACGGTGTTTGATATAGGCCACGCTGTCGGCGCGCGAAAAAGGGGCCAGATGATAGGTCGCGGTCACACGTTGGGCAAACTGGCGCAATTCAGGGCGCGAGATCAGATCGCGCAGCTCCGGCTGGCCGGCCAGGATGATCTGCAACAACTCGTCCTTGCCCGAATTGATGTTGGTCAGCATGCGCAGCTCTTCGAGCATCTCAGCGCCCAGGTTCTGCGCCTCATCGATGATCAGCACCACATGGCGCCCTGCGGCATATTCACTCACGACAAAGTTCTGGAAATGCTGGAACAGCGACACGTAATCTGTCTCAGACGGCAAGGCGACATCCAGCGCATTCAGCACCCAACGCAACAGATCGCCCCGGTCTCCCTGTGCGTTGGACACCAGACCCAGCGTGATGTCGTCATCCACTTTCCGCAGCAAAGCCTGCAGCAGCATCGTCTTACCCATCCCGACCTCACCGGTCAGCATCGTCAAGGGGGCATGCGTCATAAGCCCATATTCTAAAACGGAAAACGCGCGTGTGTGAGATTTTGACAGGAACAAGAAATCAGGATCGGGCGACAAGGAGAAAGGTCGCTCGCTGAAACCGAAATGTGTATTGTAAAGTTCAGCGGCCATAGCTCTGAAACTTTATCCTTATCCTGATACCGACAGCAAAGACGTAATCATCTTGCTTAATAGTTACCAGAAGGGGCTTTATTGCCAAAATAAGTATATTTCAAGGCGCGCATCTCTCCGAGTGTAGCGATATTGCTCCAAAATTTGATTCGAAAATACCGGCGGAGCAGGCCGACTGTTAACGCGTTAATTCTTCTCGCCTGACAATTAGTCACCTTACATGATCAATTTTTTCTACCTCTGCGGGTAAAATATTGATTTAAGCAAAAATTTCTATCAATTCCCCTAAAAATTTACCAAACAATGCTCTCTGGGCTATGCTTGGTACCAGACAAAATGCTAATAATTTTCTAAGTCGCATCTGGAAGACTTTATTAGGCATTTTTGCGCATGTGTTCTGTAATTAATGTTGTGTAAGTAAAAACGATGCGCGTTGTGTGTAACAGTATTTGGAGCCGGATCATTTAGTCCGGAAGTGTATATGACATTACATTTTGCGCCGCACGTTGTGGAGATTAAAGAACAGTCTCAGCAGATTCAGAAGCCAGAGGTGGCGTCCGGACCTGTGACCGGTGTTTACCGGGACAAGATCAAGCGTTTCTCTGATGTCGTAGCGACTTTAATCATAATACCTATTATATCACCTGTTATTGCACTCATGGCTTTGATCATCGCGTTTGACGGACATAGCCCGTTGTATTCACAACTGCGTGTTGGCAAGAACGCTCGGACCTTTCGAATCTGGAAACTGCGGACCATGATCTATGATGCAGATGATTTGCTTGAGGCGCATCTGGCCGAAAACCCCGAAGCCCGCGCCGAATGGGACAGGACTCAAAAGCTCAAGCATGATCCGCGGATTACTTTTGTCGGGCGTGTGCTGCGCAAAACCTCGATCGATGAGCTGCCCCAGTTGCTGAATGTGCTGAACGGTACGATGTCTCTTGTAGGCCCCCGCCCAATGATGGTGTGCCAAAAGGCGGCCTATCCCGGCAAAGGCTATTACCGTTTGCGTCCCGGCATCACCGGCCCATGGCAGGTGTCCGACCGTAATAAGGTCAGCTTTTCAGACCGCGCCCGCTATGATGATGCATATTATCAGGACGTTTCGTTCAAAACCGATATCCTGCTTTTGCTGCGTACCGTACTGGTCGTACTACGGGGAACCGGGTATTAGGCGTTTAATATCTACTCTTTGGTCTAAACCCCCTGTCTTTCAGACGGGTGCGCTTTAGCACGAAAAATGGTCCTATGTTCGTATTCCATGGGGAGGCATTGCGTCTACTACCACCTCGTTTGGTCGACCAAGTATAGCCATAAGGTGCTGCAGGGCGACATCAAACTGCGGGTCCGCGATATCTGCCGTCAAGTCTGTGAGCAGAGTGGCGTCGAGATCATCCGCGGCGTGCTCTCAAGCGACCACGTCCACACGTTCGTGTCAGTCCCGCCGAAACTGGCGATTAGCGACCTAAAGCGTTTCGACATTAACCTGAGACATATCCTGCAGCCTTGAAGTAGTTCCAGCACTCGGTCGGGTCGTAGAGATCGCAAATTGCTCCGATGGCCTCGAAGACCTCTGTGAAAGTTCTGGCCCCGATCTTTCGAAGATGGGCTTTCAGCTTTGAGAAGGCTTGTTCGATGGGATTCAAGTCCGGCGAGTATGGCGGCAGGTAGAGGAACCAGGCCCCATCGGAAGGTTTGTGCGTAGGATTACTCTAAGCAAAAACTGTGGACGAACATTTATGTTCGTTTGGTTTTGGACCTGTCGCGCTTTCGTGCCGCCCCAAGTGCTCGTTTAGGCCAAGTCAACCTTCGACAAACTTGGCGCGGATCAACCTAGCATTCATTCGAGCACGTCCTCTTTGATCTGATCCAGTATGTCTGTTCTGCTTGGCCATGTCTCTGGGCCGATATGGAGATGGCAACCACATCTCGTTGGGTTACGTATGCGTATTATCGCCTAAGACAACATACGCAGGTCGGATACGTGTGATCACTTCTTAAAAACTGCAGGATATGAAACCGATTGAAACAGACCGGCTCTAATCCAGTTTCTATTTTCGGTTGCTGGTTGGTATGCGCATGTACCGTCTATCCTTGAGTCGTGTAGTGGTCTCCTGCGGTTTCAAGTGCATCTGTTTTTGCAGCGGTAAGACACGCGCATAGACAGGGTGTCGCCGGAGTGACTCGGTCGCATTGCTAACGTCCAGAACTGCCTCACTTTCGGGGTTTTGCTCTAAAAACCAGACGCCGGACCCTAAAAGAAAAGCAAATAGCGAAAAGGGTGCTGACCAGATATGCACCGTCGCCAACGTGAAACAGACTCCGACCAACGTAAACACCCACCCGCGGCGCAGCAGCAACAGCGTCGTGTCTTTATCAAAAACCTTGCGCCCCACCTTCCAAATCAGGATGAAGTAGCCTGATGCCAGAAACGTAAATCCTGGAATGCCGTAGCGCATTGCTGTCAAAAGCCAGAAATTATCTACACTCGATCCCATGAAACGTGGGCGGACCCAGTCTTGGAAACCTAGCCCAAAGATCGGATTGGCCCAGACGTTCACCATCCCCCACTCAAAGATGTAAAGCCTTGTGTAAGCGGTTTGTGCAGAGAAGGTTGCATAAGTTAAAAATACCCGCATCGGCGTCCGGGTGGAGATCAAATCTACAGTGATATATGCCAGAATGACCATGATCAGCAGAAGCGTCCAGCGCGCCTGCATCCGTGCAAAGGCCCAAGACCAGCCGATCATAAAGAACTGCAGCAACATCGCGAGCAGCGCGCCGCTGGAGAGCGCAAAAAACGTGCAAAGCGCGATGATACCCGTACGGAATACCCTCTGTGGTCCGGCCAATTGCCCCTGTAGTGCTACATAAGTGAGCGGAACCGCGGTGGAACAGACGAGACCATATAAGATCGGGTGAGCGAAAACGACCTGAACCCGTTCCAGCCCCCAGCGCGTATTGTTGTTGTCGCTAGGACTGCGGACGCCAGGAATGGCATCGGCGATTGTCATCAGGATGGCGTTTCCGGTGACCTGTTCAATCAACACCGGAATGATGGTCAGCGCAACCAGAAGGCTCCATGCCTTACAGAACCCAAGAAAACTCTCCTTGTCGCGGATACAAGCGCGGGCCACCATATAGCCACCCAGAAACTCCATCGAGGTGGAGCCCGAGTTTTCAATGACCATTTCGGGATTATTGACCGCCAATGCGACGCTGACCCAGACCAGATACAAGATGAACAGGATGTCTGTCAGGCAGATCCGACCATATTCACCCCTGAGCATGTTCACGAACAGAAAGGGGGTCAGGATTAGCAGATAAAGCCGCAACGGCGACATCGCCAACGGCCCCAAGTCAAACCCCCATGGCAGGAACAGAAAGATGATATATAACAGCACTAGCCGCGGCACCCGCGATGTGGTTAGTGCTGCGGCAGGCGTGCCGCTAAGCGCTGTTGCACTTTTGAGGGGAGGAGCGTTGGAAATCATCCCTGCGCCTCAGTTTTCCTGCAGCCGGGTGGCGCCCAGACCCGCTTGATCTGCTTCTCCGCCAGCTCTGGTACGGAAATTATCCAGCGCATAAGGGGCTGCTGCCAGGCCATTTTCAAAGACGCGCGTGTAATGGCCAGGTTGCATCAAGGACATGTCCTGAATAGCGAGGTTGCCTACCACACGCCATCTTTGCCCAGTGACGCGGATTGCGGGCGCGACATTGTTCTGCAGTGTCACATTCACCGATTTATCTGCCACCTTGATCCGAGGCATCCAGTGTTTGGGCCCGCGGCCTGAGGGTGGGGGGATTTGTCCGCGTCGCGGTGCGCGGATCAGCGTGTTGTTGCGGATCGTCAGCCCGTCGGTTTCCCCTATGGAAATGCCATGCAGGTGGCCATTGATGATCACATTATCTTCTATCAGGATATTACGGTAAAACATCGCGCGACCTTTCCCTTGGCTGTCAACCGCTTCATTGCGCATGAACAAAGACTGGGTGTGATCGCCCGCCCCAATGTTGAGTACATTGCCCCGGATTATAATGTCGGTCGTTGGCGTTTCTGCGCCATTGGTCCAGAACTGGATCATGTCTGCGTGATCGCGGGCCTCCATATTCCGGCGAAAGTCATGTACGTAGTTATTTTCAATCAACAGGTTCGTCACCTTGACAAAGTTCATACCATCCGACCGCATGCCTGACAGATCATTACCACGTACAATGTTTCCATTACCTGAACCCATGGTCAGGCCTCGATAGAAATTTTTGAACATATTGTTTTCGATCCTGATGTCATTGCTGTTGCGGATACTCAGGCCCAGCCCAGCACCGTACCCGTCGCCTCTGATGCCCGTACCGTGGGCATTGTCCCCGTCGAACACTGAATCTGTGATAACGATGTTGCGCGCATTCTTTATTTCAAATGGCCGCTCCTTGAAGCTCCCGGATGTTGCACGATAGTCGAATAAAATCTGCTGAAAGACCATGTTTTGTGCATCGTTCAGACGCAGCCCGGTAAAGATCGCTGGCTGTTGCGAATCCTTCGAACGCAGTGTGACGGGGCCTGGGAAACGAGGGTCGACCTTACCTTTAGGCCACAAAGCCAGAATGCCGTATTCGCCGCCCTGCAGGACAAGTACATCACCTGCTTGTGCCACCCTGAGTGCGCCTAGAAGCCCGTCATCGTCCCGTACAGCGATCTCTCGAGCCTGCGTTATAACGGCACAGAGCATCCAAATTACAATACATCCGATCGTACGTGCTACACGGAGGCCCGGGCGCAGGACAGCTGCCTTTGGAGCGGATCGGTAGGTCGTTGTATGAAGCATTGGAATACCACTCTGTCTGTCGATGCGGTTGCTTTAATATCCAAAGGGATACGCGGGCAATAGATCGGCGCGCAAGCCTTTGAGGGATCACAACCCTGCGCTGATGGCACGGCCCATCAGCGCGGCACCTTCGGTTGTATAATGGTTGCTGTCAAACAATAGTGGCACGCCCTCCACCCAAGCCTGACAACTGTCCGGACCAGTTGGGCAGACTTGGCTCAGCAGGTCGATATGTTCGCCACCAGCCTGTGTGACGATGGCACGCAGTACCTCATCTCGCTGCCATTGTCCGGGCCGCAGATGGTTCTGCAATTGCACTGTCTCCTCCCGGCCCTGAAGGGCTGCGCGTGCCAGAATCCGAGGCAGGGTGGCCGCGTAGGTGACCGTATCGCCCAGTACCACCACTCGTGCCACACCGCTATCGCGCATTTTGACGATACCCGCTGCCAGCTCTGGCAGTTCGCTGTCGCGCCACACACCGCTAAGCACAACCGTTCTGGGCTGAGTCTGCGGCACCCACTCATCGTAGATGAAGGCGCTTAACTTGTGACAAAAGGTCGTCGGAGCATGATTTGGTAAGGGCCTGCAATTGGTTGAACTGGCCTGCACCACATTCAGATCAGGGCGCGCAGCGGCGATCCCGCCCCAGATATGGGCTGCATGACTGTCGCCAAATACCAATACAAGAGGACGAGTGTCTGCTGCCAGACAGTTCGCACTATCATAGGCTTTGAAACCACCGCTCCTTGGATCGAGGTGGCATTTGTGGTATTGCCAGCGTGCGCGAAATTCAGGCCGATCAAAATAGTCCGCATAAGCGTCCAGCGCGACCACCCGTGCCGGATAGTTGCGCAGCGCTTGGGGGTTTTGAATCAGACCCCAGCCCGCCGCCGCTCCGAGAACTAATGCTGCACTTGCTGGCCACAGCACCCGCCTGTTGGACAGTTGCGATGGCAGCTTACGAAAAGGCTGCTCGACATAGCGAGTACTAAGTGCAGCCACTATGATCGATACCAGCCCCAGGGTCAGCATCTCGACCGCCGACAGATAAGGGTCTGTACGCAGCTTCCACAGCACGATCAACGGCCAGTGCCACAAATACAAAGAGTATGAAATCTTGCCGATCCAGACCGGCCCCGATGTCGACAAAAGGCGTCCCGCAAAATTATTTCTTCCTGCGGCAATCAGCGCCACCGCACCAGTCACCGGTAATAGGGCTGCAGGCCCGGGGAATACACTGTTGGGAGTCAGCCAAAACAATCCTGCCGCGATGCAGGCCAGCCCAAAGGCAGCCAAGCCATTCGCGACCAGTCTGTGCGATGCGTTGCGCGCGCCACTAATTGCCAGAAGCGATCCCGCCCCCAACTCCCAATAGCGTGTGGGCAGCAGATAAAAGCTCGCGCGTGGCATCGGTTCGACCGCATAGACTGACAGTACGAATGAAACCAGCACGCTCAGTGTGAATAGCGGTAACAGAAACCGCCGAGCGTAACGATAAACCAGCCACATTGCGACTGGCACGAGAATATAGAACTGCTCCTCCACTCCTAGCGACCAAGTGTGCAGCAGCGGGTTTTCCTTGGCGTCGGGAGTGAAGTAATCCAGTTCGGACCAGAAAAAGATGTTAGATACAAACAGAAGTGCTGCGATAATTGAGCGCCCCAGCACTGCCATTTCGGACGGTAGCAAAATAAAGACGGAGAGAGCGATCGTCGCGATCAACACCGCAAACAACCCTGGCAGGATACGTAACGCGCGACGGCGGTAGAACTGCACAAGGTCAACACGCTCCGCCTCGAGGTCACGCATTAGAATAGATGTGATCAGATAACCCGAAATTACAAAGAAAATGTCCACCCCAGTGAACCCCCCGGTAATGCCGGGAACACCGAGATGAAAAAACAGGACAGCAAGAACCGCGATGGACCTGAGGCCATCAATTTCGGGCCGGTATTTCACCTCTCTCTCCTGCAGCATAAAGGGGCATGTGTAGGTCCAGCAGAACGTATTTTAAATACTACGCTGTAATATGGTCGTGTTAAACACGCCGCGCTTGAGATAGGCAAGCATGATATAGTTAACACAACGTTGCCGATGCCCCCATCATGCAGATGTAATCACCACAGAGCCACGAGGTTGGAGGCGGTCGTGCCTGTTTTGTGCACACGCAGGGTGTGCAGAGGCAACAACGTGCCTGTGGCACTACAGTCAAGGTTATGGTGCCTTCATCGACCAACCTTGCAGTGATGTCTCCACCATTGCCGACATATAACGCGCGGGGCAGGCCCGGCAGATCGGTGTTATTGTCGGGGGAAACGGGTATGCCTGACCGGATCGGCGCATTGAGGCTTTGACTATGGGAGGCGAACGTATCCATAGAGGGGCTCCTGATGTGAAACAGAGCAGTATTCATCACTTATAAAGATTGACATTTTCCTATAACACCCCGTGGTACGTATATCGTGCGGATGCGCGCAAGCTTCGCGGTGTTCAGTGAAATCGGGTAGACCGACCACGGGCCCAGCGGTGGATACGGGGCATATGGCTCAGGACTAGATGCGCCAAAAGGCGCGGATCGTTCGGCGTAATTTTACGGGCAGCGGCAAAATAGCGCCGGGCGAATTTAGGCCGCTCAGCACGCATAAGGTAGCTGCCAGCGGCGGCATAATGCCGAGCAAGCGCAGGGCCCACATGGCCCGCACGGCGCAACTTTCCCGTGATGTAGGCATAGCTCAGGACCGAATAGCGTGGGTTATGAGAAATATGGTCGTTGCCTGACGCTACCCGAGGCACATAGCTGAACACGTAAAGCGGCTGTGGCACGAACCCGAACTTACCCTGACGTGTCAGGCGCAACGTAAAATCCCAGTCGACATTATTACGCAGGCGTTCGTCAAATGGCCCGGCTGCAAGTACTGCAGATTTCTTCAGCAACATCGTGGGCATATCGATGAAGTTGCCTTCTAGCGTGGCGTCGAATAGATTCCCGCTGAGAGGTCTACGGTGGATGGGGGGCAACACGCGGGCGGCGGCTTGGGCACGGGCATCTTCGGTGGTGTCGGTGTGGGCGATGGCTGCGGCATAGACGCCGATGTAATCCTCAGGCAGAGAGCAAAACAGTGCCATTTCCTGCGCGAACCGGTCGAACAGGCTAATATCGTCGCTGTCCATGAAGGCTACGAGATCACCTGTCGCTGCCGCTAGCCCGCTGTTGCGAGCCGCCGCTGCTCCACCATTCTTTTCACGCCTGACCAGCCGTACGCGCGAGTCTTTCAAATCGGTTACCGCTCCTTCGATATCATCGGTGGAACAATCGTCCACAATCAGGATTTCAAGGTTCTGGTAACTTTGCGCGCAGATACTGCCCACCGAGCGGACAACTTCGTGGGCGCGGTTGTACACAGGCACCACAACACTGATTAGGTCACCGTATTTCACTGCGTCCCTCATAAAGATTTATTGCGTCAACAATTGCATAGACGCTGCATCGCGGCAAGGTTAGGCTGCGCTAAACGAAATGGAGCGTCTGGAAATGCTGCAAAATTATCGACTCGTCTGGGGTATTTTAAGTCGCCGAGAACGGGGACAGTTCATCCTCTTGATTGTAATGTCGATCCTAATGGCTTTGTTCGAGGTTGTAGGCGTTGCCGCAATCCTACCGTTTCTAGCGATGATCGGCGACCCCTCGATCATTGAGACGAACGTGGCCATTGCCCTGTTTGCGCGAGTGATTGGGTCGACTGATGTTAAACAGATTACGGTCGCCTTCGGGTTCACTGTTCTGGCGATGCTGGTGCTGGGCATGGCAGTGCGTGCCTTGGGGACATATGGCCAAGTAAGGTTCAGCATGATGCGTGCTTTTACCATCGCTACCAGGCTGCTACGGGTATACCTGCGCCAACCTTATGTCTGGTTCCTTACCCAGAACACATCCGAATTCGGCCAATCATTACTGTCGGAAATCGACATGGTTGTGCGCCAGTCCATTTTGCCCGCAGTTCTGCTCGTCTCCAACATTACGATCACCATACTGATCGTAGCGGTGCTGTTCATTACTGAACCAGCCGTAGCGCTTGGAGCATTTGGGCTACTGGGTGGGGTCTATGTTCTGATCTATTTCGCCCTGCGTAAACGCCTTGATCTCGTGGGCAAAGAACGGATCGACTTTAACAAGGAACGTTTCCGGACGGTGCAGGAAATCGGCGGTGGCATCAAGGAAATCAAGGTCATGGGTCTTGAAGACATAGCCCTGAGTCGATTCCACGGGCCCGCCTTTGGTATGGCGCGCACCCAAAGTGCGGCAAATGTGATGGGAAAGATCCCGCGCTTTGCTCTTGAAGCGGTGATTTATGGCGGCTTCATCTTAATGGTGTTGTTCATGCTCATCGTGAAAGAGCGTCAGATTGAGGAGCTATTGCCATTATTCGGCCTGCTAGGCCTGTCCAGCATCAAATTGTTTCCTGCTCTGCAGACGATTTACGCCCAACTTAGCCTGATCCGCTTTACCGCTCCCGCACTGACCCGACTGCATTGCGATGTCACTACCCTGTCAATCCCACCGGTCACGCCCGAAGGTGCGCCGATCCGCTTGAACAAAGTGCTGGAAATTTCGGATTTGCACTTCAGATATCCTGAATCTGACCGATCCACTCTGCACGGTATCTCAACCACAATTGCCGCGCGGAGCACAGTCGGTATTGTCGGTGGCACTGGTGCGGGCAAAACCACGGTGGTGGATCTGATCCTGGGCCTACTCGCCCCGACAGAGGGTGAAATCCGCGTCGATGGTACCCCGATCACTCCCGAGCGGAGGCGCGACTGGCAGAAAACACTGGGCTATGTTCCCCAAACAATTTTTTTAATTGATGACACGGTTGCGGCCAATATTGCTTTTGGGGTGCCCCCCGAAAAGGTGGACATGGCAGCCATCGAAGCTGCGGCCCGTACCGCCAACCTACACGAATTTGTTCTGAATAACCTGCCTGAGGGCTACAATACCCGGGTGGGCGAACGCGGAGTGCGCTTGTCAGGTGGCCAGCGCCAGCGCATTGGCATCGCGCGCGCGCTGTATTTCGATCCCGATGTACTAGTGCTGGATGAGGCAACGAGCGCGCTCGATAACCTCACCGAAAAGACCGTGATGGAAGCGGTTGATAATTTGGCTGGTGCAAAGACAATCATCATGATTGCCCATCGCCTCAGCACGGTACAAAACTGTGATACCATCTTGCTATTGTCGCATGGCAAGATCGTCGCCGAAGGCCACTATAAAGCCTTGATGCAGAACGAAGAGTTTCGCCGGATGGCCAACACATAAATGCAAGGATGCTTTGGTATGTCACAGAAGATTTTTGGAATCGGGTTTCACAAGACTGGAACAACCAGCTTCGGCGAGGCGCTTAAGGAACTGGGCTATAACGTCACTGGACCTAACTGGATTTATCACGGCAATATAGCGCGTACGTATCTGCCCCGCTGCCGTGCACTATCGCATGATTTTAATGCCTTTCAGGACAACCCATGGCCGTTGGTATACCGCGAGATGGATGCGATGTGGCCAAAGGCAAAATTCGTTCTGACGCTGCGCGATCCGCAAAAATGGATAGCCTCGCAAACAAGACACTTCTCGCGCGATACAACCCCAATGCGCAAGTTCATTTATGGAGCCGACAAGGGCCATCCCTCAGGCAACGAAGCACATTACATTGCCACCTACAAACGCCACAATTCAAATGTGCGTACTTATTTTGAGGGCCGCCCCGACAAACTTCTGGAACTGGATTTCGAAAATCCTGTGGATTGGGCACCGCTTTGTGCATTTCTGGGCAAACCCGTGCCAGATACCCCCTTTCCGCATACAAACCCAGCAGGAACAGATCGTAGTGTGAGTCTCCGTACAAAACTCCGGCGCAAGATACGTACCCTGTTTTCTGTCTGAAACCGACCACCAAGTATCGCCCCGATCTGCCGGTTCCACTCCACTTATGCATCAAAGGTATCAAGCCCTGGATAACGGGGCTGCTATACATGCACTGATCTATCTGCCCGTTCGTGCAGACACTCAGCGGTACAGACTGTTGCGCAAGGCATATCGAGCCTCTTGCGCGAAACTGCGCAGCCGGCGCTGCACCCGACCCCAAACCAATGCTCCACCGCGTTTGTTGCGTAGGGCGGCATATTGCGCGCGTATGCTTTGTGCCTCGTCGGGGTCGACGCCATCGCAGGCTGTGGTCCAGCTGGTATCCTTGGCATATCCTGCGGCGACCACAGCCTCAGCCATATCAGGATGAGCACGCAGCTGAGCGGCCACACGAGGCAGGTCACTGCGCCATGTGCCTACGCTCTTGGCTGAAATCTTCCGCACCCCTTTGAGAGCCTTCTGGGCCGCCTCGGAACTTTGACTAACCTTCTCGAAGTTTGAAAAGCTGTGCACTTTCGCCAGGAAAGGGAAGCGAGCCAGGATGAGATCCTGTTCGTGGTCCGGATTCATCACCAAATCCTCATAACGACAGATATGTATGCGCGGATGATCGCGCAAATGAGCAATCAACCTCTCGTTGCGCCGCCACTGAGGAAAATCACACCAGTACTCACCGATACGACTGCCATGCTGGGACACGACGATGTCGCGCGGATCGCGATCCATATACAGGCAGTGCATCTTCTTATCCCATGCCAGCAGCCGTTTGACGTGAATAAGGTCTGTCGGTTTCTTGGAGGCATAATTTGCACTTGCCTCTTTGGGGTACTCGAACAGGCTGATTTCGTGCTTACCAAACTTGTCGATGTCAAAGCAGGAGGTTAGCAGTTCGAAGGCCAGCGTCGTGCCAGACCGCGGCGAAGATCCGACAACATGGATGCGTTTGGGTCTGGGCATGGTTTTTCCTTTGATCGCCTAAGGGCGTATCATCCCGATAACCACATTGCGAAAATGCTTGGCCCTCAGAGCGGCGCGGTCGTGCTGCACCACGCTGCGCAGGCTCCAGAATGTAGCGCGAGAAACGTTAAATCCGAACAGAGTGACCCAGGCGGCGCTCCCTGCCAGCCTACCGCTATGCTTGCGGTGCAGGCGTACTGTGGCGTCCGTTAGCATCAAATCGCGCTTGTGGTTCAACTTACGCGCCGAGGCCGAGCCGTAATGTACGATCTTGCCCACCGGCGCAAACATCAGCAGCCAGCCCGCGTCGCGCATCCGCCTGCACCAGTCTGTTTCCTCGCCAAAGAAGAAGAAATCCTCATCCAGTTGTCCTACCTGCTCCAAAACCTCGCGGCGCAACATCATGTAACAACCCGAGATCACCTCGACCGCACGTTCATCATTGCGCTGCCAATGAGTCATTTGGTAGCGACCAAAGACCTTTGGCCGTTTCAACTTCCAAAGCCCTGAAGACATGAACATAAGATCCAGCAGCCGAGGCCACATCGAACAGGTTCGCTGCATAGTGCGGTCAGGGTTCAGCACGAGGCAACCCATGGCACCGACGGTTGAATGATTGTCCAGATAGCGCAGGCTCGCCCCCATCACATCGTCCAACAAATAGGTGTCAGAGTTCAGCAGCAGAATGTAGCGGCCTGTGCAGATTTCGAAACCCTGATTGTTGGCGGCGGCAAAACCGCGATTGTCGGCGTTACGGATTTGGGTGACCTGAGGGAACTCTGCTTCAACCATCTCAGGCGAGCCATCACTTGAGGCGTTGTCGACCACGATTACCTGTATGTCTAACCCCCCGGCTTTATCAAAGACTGAGGCCAGACAATCGCGCAGCATGTCGATCGTGTTCCACTCCACAATCACGATCGACAGGTCGGGGCGGGGATCGCTCATGTCATGCCCTCCGCTCGGCGGGCGATGATATCGCGGTAAAAGCTCAACATTAGCTCCGCTTTATCGTCCCAACTACCAAATGAATGCAGCCGTTCACGCGACCCTTGCCCCAGCTTTAGGCGCAGCGCAGGGTCCATAGCCAGTGCACGCACGGCTTCGGCGATACCGTTAGCAAAGTCGTCAGGCGTGGTTACCGGCACGCGGATGCCCGATGTGTCGTCAATCAGGAAATCGGGGCCTCCGTTGGCCGCCGTCACGATGGGGAGACCATGAGCCATGGCCTCAAAGAATACGCCGCCCATCGGCTCGCGGAAACTGGGAAAACAGAATACGTCCGAAGCGGCGTAATACTCTTCAACTTTTTCGCGGGGTATCTTGCCCAAAAAGGTAATCCTGTCGGCCACACCAAGTCGATCAGCTTCAGCCCGGCAGTTGGTCAAATCCTCTCCATCACCGGCACTTACCAGACGAACATTTGGCAGATCACGCAACCGCGCCATGGCGCGCACTGTGTCACGCAAACCTTTGGTACGGATAGTACGCCCGGCATGGAACAGCGTGAGTGTACCGACCTCGGATTGCCGCGTACGCTCAGGAGCAAAATTGCCGTAGCCCCGCTCGGGTAGCGCGTGAAACCGCCTGATTCCGACCGGGGCCAGCCGGGCGACCACATAAGGGGCGACCCCCAACACCAGATCAGCACCCGCATAGCCTGCGCGCAGGAACGGATCATAGCTCAGGCGCACATCATCGATCTGGCGCAGACGTGCGCTGATCGAACTGGTCGCCTGCACCTCTTTTTCGAATCCCGCGGGCGTCTTTAGCCCGCCGCCCAGAGGACCCACCACATAAGGGAAGCCAAGGTTACGTAGTGGCGTAGTATGTCGCATGCCTTGGGGCAAGATCTGGTGACCAATATGAAATGTCTCTCCGTTCCGCTGCGCATGTTTGATCCAGCGTCGCGCTTGGGCGTGAAACAGCGGCAGGGCCGGTTTCACCTGTGCGTTAAAGCGTTCGAGCTTGCGATAAAGAAATGGAATCTCAGGCCAAGTTACGACACGAGCCCGTGGCAACTGTTCGGCTAGGGGCACGGCGCCGATACGCGATGAAGCCAGACATGTCACATCCGCCATGCGCGATAGCGCCTCGACCCAGCGATAAGCCCACTCCGGTTCGCTCAAATCATTGCCATCAAGCGAGGGGGCGATAATAACGATACGCAGAGTGTCGGGCATTTTGGTCCTCAAAAAATTCCCTTGTCTGCTGAATCTGTGCAGACTTTGCTGATTTCAGCAAGATGTTAAAAACGTCGGCGGTGTCATGCGGACTAATATCGCCTGTGTGTATCAATAACAAGGAAACATGACTGATATCTTTACACGACAGCGACTTGCATGCCGCAGTGCAGGAAAATAGAAACCAAGATACTCACGCGGCGTTGACACCAGCCGACAACCGCCCAGACTCTCACCATCCTCGTTGCCGTCCGGCAACCGGGGTATGACATCGTCCGGGACGCCCGGACCCTAAGCTGGTATTCGCATGCAGCCTTTTTATTACACTGTCTCTACCAATTTCGGAGACCACATGAACAGCTGGCTGTGGCCAACGCTGATCCCGCAGATGCTTGAGCGGGAGGACGATGTGCGCCTTGTTGGCGTTGGTTCGCTATTGTCGCGCAATCTGGACCTGGTGCTAGGGCGCAAAATCATTTTTGGGACGGGGTCGGGTTACTCCAGCCCACCCAGCCCTGAACAGGCAAAGGCCTGGAAAGTCTACTGCGTACGTGGGCCGCTGACGGCGGGCCTGATGGGGCTAGACCCAAGCTTAGCGGTGACAGACGGGGCGTGGTTGATCAACCAGATCCCGCAATATGCAAGCCTGCCGACTGATCGGCACGGCACTGTGTTCGTGCCACACTGGACCAGTGCTAAGTTTGGCAATTGGGACCCTGTTTGTACGGCTGCGGGCGTGCATCTTGTTGATCCGCTTTGGGACTGTGCGCGGGTATTTTCCGACATAGCCAATGCCGAACTTGCCTTAGTAGAATCTTTGCACGGCGCTATTATCGCCGACTATTATCGCACACCTTGGATTCCAGTGGTATCTCCCAGCCGTATCCTAAAGTTCAAATGGCTGGACTGGTGCGGTTCGCTCGGATTGGACTATGCGCCGTATGAACTGCCGCCTTCAGACTACGTGGACTGCTTGATACAGCGTACCTCTCCCAATAGCGTGAACACCAATATACACCAGATCGAGGTACCTGCCGATACCTACGATGTAGTGCAGACAGCCCCCCCCCCCCGTAAAGCTGGTGCGACTTATTTCGCTAAACGCCGGCTTAAGTCGCGACTGCGCACGGTGCGCAACTATGGTATCGACCGGCTGGCCGATATGCGTAACGGCAAACTGTTTAGCAGTTGGAACAGGCAGCACACGGACCGAATGGCTGCTTATTTTACCAAATTGCAACACCAGTCCCCTTATTTGAGTGCGGATGACGTACGCAGCGCCAAGATTGAGGGGCTCAATATTGCGCTTGAAAAGATGCAGCGCGACTTCGAAAAAGGGCTGATATGAGCAGACAGACAGTTCCTGCGGCCCCGCCGCTTCTGAAAGATATTGATCATGGGTTCTGAAAAACCGCACAAGATCGACAAGTCCCGCTCTCAGCGGATTTGGCGACTGATCTCTTCGACATTTGATCCAAGGGTGTGGTTGCACGGTATCAAGGTATTGAATTACTATGGCCACACCCATGTGAGCGAACGGCGCAAGGCCACACTTGGCCGCGATGTACGCATCAGTCCTATGGCTAGTTTTGCCAATGCACAGAACCTGATCATCAAGAACCGCGCGCGTATTGGGGCGAATGTCAGCCTATGGGCGGGGCCGGGGCGTGGGCGCATTGTGATCGGTGAGGATACGATGATTGGCCCCAATGTGATGGTCACAGCCGCCAACTACCGCTTCAATGATGGCAGTCCTGTCACGTCGCAAGCAATGGACGAAAGTGATACCATCATTGGGGATGATGTATGGATCGGTCACGGCGCAACCATCCTGCCTGGTGCTAAAATCGGTGATGGTGCCGTGATCGGCGCAGGGGCTGTCGTCCGTGGTGAGGTGTCGGCAAACGCAGTGTTAGCGGGAAATCCCGCCAAAGTCGTGGGGTCCAGGCTCATCCGCGCAGCCGAAGATACCCTTGCCACCGTCACTGGGCCCGGCAATGTGCAGATCACTGCTCTGACCACCGCCGATCCCCCTGCCGCAGCATCAGTGGTTCCTGGTCAAGCGAAACGGCACTACTCGATCGACATGCCGCAGATGGCCCTGTCCGGCCTGAGCGAGGCCTGGCTGTTCAAGGAATTGGGGGATATCCATTGGCAAATGATCACCGAATTTTTGCAAAGCCCATCAAGCGCGCTTGCCAATGAGACAGGTGATAGGCTTTACGCCACATTCACACGGCTTTATCTTGAGGTGACACCCAAGCTACGCGACTTTCAGGAAAACGATATGCTCGAGTTGTCCTCCACGCTACAGCGCTATGGGGCCAGCTTCTTTTTCGGCATGCATGATCTGCGCGCTCAAGGTGCCGGGTGCCGGGCGCAAACAATGTCGACTTTCGCCAAATACGGCGAACGGGGCAAGAATACCTCGCTGATCAAAGGTACACCGACGCTTGTGGATCCCGACAGTGTGCCTTCAGTGGCCGAGTTCCCCGCCTTTGGCATTCAATACAGAGATCGCCGCGGCACAGAGCCTGCCGAAGCGATATTTGAATGTGAATACGAAATCCTGCCCTCGCATGATATCAACGGGGTTGGACTACTCTATTTTGCGGCCTATCCGACTATTTTTGATCTGTGCTTTGAAAAATTCGAGGGTAAGGGTTTTCTCATCGACTACAGCACTGTTAGCAAGGATTTGTATTACTATACCAATTCTGAACCAACGGAAACGCTGATCTTTCGGGTGCACAGCCGGGAAGAAGACAAGGAAACAATACGTCACACCGCCTCGTTATCGCGCAAGGGTGACGGCAAGCGCATGGGCGAGGTGATCAGCGTCAAGCGACGCTGATCAGATATACTGCAGACTGCGTCTTATACGAACACAAGAGCGTCTGCGTCCCATGTGAAGTGCGCCTCGTCTGAAAGATTAAAGTCGCTGACCGATCCATCCACGCTGTCGCTCCACTTATGGCCAAGGGTCCACCCCCAGTTGTGCATACCGTCACGCGCGACGAAATCGGTCGTCATGTCTTCTAAAACAACCTGACCGTTCAGAATAACCTGAAGATGGTCGTCTTCTCGGTCAAGGAGCACTGTCAAGTGGTGCTCGGTGTTCTCGCCGAGGTCGATATCGTCGACTTTATAAGTCTTGAGGCCTTCGTTTTGTGTAGCGACCCGCAAGATCAATTCATCCTCCGCGGCGGCCGCTGAGAGGCGCATGTGATTGTTGAACAAATGCCCTGTATCTGCAGAATTGTTCAAGGTGAATTTCATATCTACCACGATCTCATCCGTGTCACGGTAGTCTCCCAGCTTGCCTAGGACGACAACACCTGTCTCACTATCAAAGACAAAAGCGTCGCCATCTGTGATGTCCCCTTCATATGTTACATCGCCGCGCACCGCGTTATCCATGGTCAGTACGGATGCAAAGTCAGCGGAATATTGGGTGCTGAAATCATAGGCAAAACCCGGTACGGGCACATCGGCATTTCCAACGACAGGCTCGGGATACGCCTTTGAAGACATAACTTCCAACCAGTCCATTCTGTCCGGCGCATACTCTGCAAGAAAGTCTTCGGCGCTGACATAGTACCCGTTGGCCTCGTGGTTGAATGACTGAGCAATCGTATTATCTGCCACGATCCACTCAGAATTTCTTGCGACAACTCCTGGCATAGAAGACATAACGTTGTTGGTCAGTACCACATTGGTCGAGTCCTCAGACAGGCGGATCCTTGGGTTTTCTAGGTGACCTACATCCCGAGGCACTTCACCATCTGAATGCAGCAGGATATTGCCATTGATGGTTAAGCCATCTGTTTCACCCACGACGATGCTGTTAATATGCGCATTAATCAGTAGGTTATCCTCGATCGTGATATTGCGATAGAACATGTCTAATCCACCGTCCTGACTGTCTACCGCCTCGTTGCGCATAAAGATGCCTTGGGTATGATTGCCACTCCCTATATCCAGTAGGTTGTGACGAATGGTGATGTTGCTGCTGGGAAAATCGGTGCCGTTGGTCCAGAACTGGATCATGTCCGCATGATCGCCAGCATCCAGGTTACGCTTGAAATCATGGATGTGATTGCCTTCGATCAGAGCATCGACCACCTTGACCATCGTCAACCCGTCCGCGCGAACCGAGTGGATGTCGTTACCCGTAAAAGCAACGCCGGTCGTCTCACCGATGCCTACGGCTTTATAAAAGTCAAAGAACGTATTGTTCTCAACGGTCATGTTCGAACTCTCACGGACCGACAGGCCAACGCCGGTACCGAAACCATCAGCACGTATGTCTACGCCCTCGGCAATATCTCCCTCGAATACGGAGTTCTTGATCGTGATGCTGTCAGAATTAGTGACCTCGAAAGGACGGTCTAAGACCGATTTTCCAACCGGTGCATCATAATCAAACTTGAGACCGTCAAACACGATATTGCCCGCATCGCGCACCGCCAGTTCACCGATTACGGCGGGATTGTCCGGATCCATAGACCGGATCGTCACGGGGCTGTCAAATGTGATATCAAAGCCCAACCCTTTCCAGATTCCGATCTTGTCGTAGGTACCTGGGGCCAGTTGGATTATATCTCCGCCCTGTGCCTGGGACAGGGCAGTGTACAGCTGATTTACAGACGAAACGGTACTAATGGTCATAATATATACCTCTATATAGTTTGCGCTATACCGGGAGTGTCCGGCTTTGAGGCAGAGATGCGTTGTAAAGACCGCGTAACTTTGGCCGAAGGTTGTTTGAACTACGATTGGTGCGTTGCATTTTTAACTTTTTGTCCGAATTGGAACGCCGACATGAACAGGCTCCGGCAGGAGATCATGAGCGTGTGTTAATCTAAGAAGGCTGAGGAGCATTCCAGACCGAGCGCGCTAGGCTTCATGGAAACATAAATGCCTGATCCATGAGATCAGGTGCCAGAAATCTTGCGCCCCAAATGCTCAGGCGGTCATCGTCGCGGTAGACGGCCTTACCGTCTTTTTCGACTAGGTATATAGGTGCACACAGATAATCAGCAGGACTGACCGAGCGCACATTGCGATCTTCAAGCAGAGGTTCTATACTCGCCCTAAAACGCTGGTTGCGGATTTTTGTCGTCTTCAAGTCGGGTGCGCGAGGCATGGCGCTTCCGGTGTAATGAGCGCTAAAAAGCGCTTGAGGAACGAACCGGTCGATTTCTGGCACAGTATCAATAATGATCACCTCAAGGTCTCTCTGGCGAAGTTGCTTGATTGCTTCCTGTATCGCCTGAGCCACATATGCATGGTTTTTCTCAAAATGCGCAGTCTCTATCAGGCCAATTTCGGGTACGAACAGCGCCGGCCTTCCCGGTTCGCTTGGTGCTCGCAAACCTTCGACCGCTATCGCCCAGCGGGCGTGCAATACGACCGTTTTGATATGTGATGCTTCATCCAGAAAGGCTATTACTGCGCTATTCTGCTGATTGCATACCGATCTTCCCTCGCCGCGGTCCGCACGGATCATACCCAGCAGAGGTGGGCAACCTGCCGTCATCGCGACAAGGTCCAATATCTGGTGATCGATCATCTACTGGTGCATGCCCGGTAACAATGCATCAACATGAGAAGCGCCCCAGAACAGGGACCACCGCCAATGCTCGCAGCCGGTCTGTATCACGTCTATAAGAGTGATCAACCACGGTCTACTCACAGTCTACAGTCTAAGATCAGGAATTTCAGTCTTTGCCAGATAATAATTAAATCATGGTTAGTATATAGTTATTTATCCTGTATTCTACACGACAAGCGGTTTTTGGCCTGAAGTGAACCACCTGTCCGGCATCAGACCCCATTGTCGTCCACGCTGCAATCCGCTAGAATGTAAGACAGTTTTCTATAAGCTGGATCGATATGAATGTCTGACGTGGCGATCGTCATCCCGCACTATAATGACGTTACACGGTTGCTGCGTTGCCTCGCCGCATTGATACCACAAGCAGAAGCCTACCGGGCGGAAGTCATTGTGGTTGACAATAGCTCAAGCCAAAGCCTCGAGCCGCTGCGTGTATCCTATCCAGGCCTGCGCATCGTTACCGAACCCCTCAAGGGGGCAGCAGCCGCGCGCAATCGCGGTGCCCGTGATACCACAGCGGCCTATCTGTTCTTTCTGGATGCCGATTGTGTGCCGCATCCGGACTGGCTCGAAACCGCACTCAACATACGATCAACTGCCGATGTGGTAGGGGGGCGTGTCAGCGTTTTCGACGAAACCCCCGCTCCGCGCAGCGGTGCCGAGGCGTTCGAGACGGTGTTTGCCTTCGACAACCGAGGCTATGTAGAAAACAAGGGCTTTTCTGTGACTGCCAACTTGTTGACACGACGTGATGTCTTTGAAGATGTGGGGGAATTCGTACCTGGCCTCTCAGAAGATTTCGACTGGTGCCGACGCGCCACTGGCAAAGGCTATAGCCTAGTCTATGACGACACGCTACATGTCAGTCATCCCACCCGCTCGGACTGGGCAGCACTCCATCGCAAGTGGCAGCGCATAAATGCCGAAAGTTTTGGGCTGATTGGAACGGGGGTTGTTGCACGCATCACATGGAGCCTACGCGGTCTTGCGATGCCGGTCAGTATCGTGGTGCACAGTATGCGAATCCTGACGACGTCTCGACTGCATGGCATGCGAGAAAGAGCCGCTGCCTTTGCTACCCTAGCAAGATTGCGCATCCAACGCTGCGGTTGGATGCTACGTCAGGCTCTGACAGGACGCGCCTGAGCTGCAAGATTTCATTCTGAGGAGTTTTCTTTATCTGCGTGATTACTCACACGTCATTAATCTTTACATACTATCTTACCTTGGCAATACAGGTTACCATATGGATTCTTGAGAACTGGCACCCCAAGATGGCGAAATATGCCAAGAGACGCTGAAAAGACACTATACGACCGACAGGTGATCTGCTTGACAGGACGTGTGAAGCATAAAAAAAGTATACCTTGGCTGGGTGCTAAAATAAAAGAACCATCAAAATGAAAATTGCAGTTTTAGGTCTGGGCTATGTCGGCCTGTCAAATGCAGCTTTGCTTGCGCAAAACCATGATGTCATCGGCATCGATCTCAATGTGGAGCGCTTGGCTGCGGTCAATGCAGGACAAAGCCCGATCCAAGACACCGAACTGGCCGCATTTCTCGCCGACAAGGACCTGCGACTTACAACCTCTACAGATTCTGACACTGCCCTGCGTGAAGCAGATGTGGTGATCATAGCCACCCCTACCGACTACGACCCCAAGACAAACTATTTCAACACATCCAGCGTCGATACTGTGGCAGAACGCGCCCTCAAGATGAGCGAAACCAGTACTGTGGTGGTCAAATCCACGATTCCCGTTGGCTACATAGCAAATGCGCGAGCCCATTTCGACAGTGATCGGCTGATCTTTTCACCCGAATTCCTACGTGAGGGTCGTGCGCTTTACGACAACCTGCACCCCAGCCGCATCGTGGTGGGTGATACCGGCCCACGTGGACGTCAGTTCGCCGACCTCTTGTTGGAGGGTGCCGCAACATCAGACATCCCAGTACTGTTAACCGACCCGTCAGAGGCCGAAGCTATCAAACTTTTTGCCAACACTTACCTTGCAATGCGCGTGGCCTATTTCAACGAACTTGATAGCTATGCAATGGCCGGTGGCATAGACAGCCGCCAAATCATCGAAGGCATCTGCCTCGACCCGCGCATCGGACAGCATTACAACAATCCATCTTTTGGCTATGGCGGCTATTGCTTACCCAAGGACACCAAGCAGCTGCTGGCCAATTACGCTGCCGTACCGCAAAATCTGATGCAGGCTATTGTAGACGCCAATCGTACCCGAAAAGACTTCCTGTCCGAACAGATTCTTGCTCGGAAACCCGCCTTGGTCGGCGTGTACCGCCTAGCGATGAAAGAAGGGTCAGACAATTTCCGCCAAAGCTCGATCCAGGGGATCATGAAGCGAATTAAGGCCAAAGGAATCGAGGTTATCCTCTACGAACCCGAACTGCGCGAGCCCACGTTTTATGGCTCCAAAGTCATCACCGATCTCGCTACATTTAAGGCGCAAAGCGACATCATCATCGCCAACCGGCATGCCCCTGTCCTAGCAGATGTGTCGGATAAAATCTTTACCCGTGACCTGTTTCACTCCGATTAAAGCAGCAAGCACATTCCACACCGGTATACCACAGGCGCAGACACGGGCTATCGAACTGTAAATAGAACAGAAACTCAATGGCTCTGCGCGCAAATTCTATGCAGATGTTTTTTTACACATAATATCCAGTCGCTCTTTAAAGCGGTTACAGTTTTGATTGAATCAAAGGGGTTTCACAGCTGGGCAGTTTTCTGGCAATCCCCCCATTTTTAATGGGGTTCAGCCATAGAATTCAGGCGGCTGTTTTCAGTTTCATGGCGGGTGTGATGCCACCTATGCCCATGTTGGGTCGCTCATTGTTGTAAGTCCAGAGCCATTCAGTCGCTTGCTCTTGTGCCTCCTCGATGGTTTCAAAGATATATTGCCCCAGCCATTCGCCACGAACGGTGCGGTTGTAGCGTTCGATATAAGCGTTCTGCTGCGGCTTGCCCCGTTGCACGGCAACACATGCAAAGCATGTGTGAGAGTGGGGCTGGATGTATTCCAGCCGAACATTGCGTTTCTCAGCCCATTGCATCAGCTTGCCGCTGACATATTCGGTGCCATAACACCTTCGGAATAACGCTGATTGAGAGGCTATGATTGCCTGCGCAGCCGTCAAATAGCGCAGCAGGTGGTCATAGCCGGGTCTCAGGTCCCTACAGTGGTTTTGCACAAACCACACCGCAAAGGAGACCGACTATGACCGAGATGACTATTGCACAAGATACACCTGTTTTGGTTGCCATCGACATTGCCAAAGCGCGGCATGAAGTTTTGATTGCTGTTCCAGATAAGAAACGCCGACGCCGTTTAACCGTCTTGAACAGCCTTGCCGACTCTAACCGCCTCGTCACCGCGTTGAAGGAATACGGACGTCCAGTTCGTGTAGCCTTTGAGGCGACCGGTAATTATCACCGGGTCTTGCTGAGATCGCACGGGCCATAACCACGTGATTGCCCTCTCCCACAAGGTTCGGATCTTTGTAGCCAGCGATCCGGTGGACTTCCGCAAGGGTCATGACGGGCTGGCCGCTTTGGTGCAGAGCCACCTGCGCCAGAAGCCGTTTGATGGGTCGGTCTATGTGTTCCGGGCCAAGCGCGCGGATCGGCTGAAGCTGATCTACTGGGACGGTAGCGGGTTGGTGATGGCCTACAAACGGCTCGAAGATAACAGCTTCACATGGTCCCACTGCCCGGCAGTCGCTGCAAAGCAGCGATGAGAGGGGGCGATCAAGAACGGGGTGATGCGTCTGGAACCGGCTCAGTTTGAAGCGCTCTTTGCTGGTCTTGATTGGCGGCGGGTTCAGCCTTTAGAGGTGGCGGCACCTGCTGCGGCGGAGTGACTCACGGAGCCGTTTGCACGGGCCATGCTGCCTTTGTTTTGTCATGAGATTGGGCATGAGCGTGCCTGATAAATTACCTGATAATATCGCCGATCTGAAGGCGACCATTCGTGCGCAACAGGATCAGAATGCGCGACTTGAGGCCTTGGTTGCCTCGTTCAAGAAGGCGCTCTTCGGGTCCAAATCCGAGAAGATTGACCCGGCCCAGTATGAACTGGAATTCGAGGATATCGAGACCACCATCGCGCAGGTGGAAGCCGAGATCGACGCAGAAGAGCGGAACGCGCCCGTGCGGCCCCCAAAGCCGCGCCAGACCAATCGCGGATCACTACCCAAACATCTGGAACGGGTTGAGGTGGTCATTGAACCCGAGCGATCCTGCGCCTGCGGAACTGAGCGTCACGTCATTGGCGAGGATGTCAGCGAACGGCTGGACATCATTCCGGTCCAGTTCCGGGTAATTGTCACCCGCCGCCCTGAATACGCTTGCCGGTCCTGCGAGGGCAGGATTGCTCAGGCTCCTGCACCCGCCCACATCATCGCGGGCGGTATGCCAACCGAAGCAACGCTCGCCCCTTTCGGCAGATTTGCATAGCAAATCGCCTGTCGGGCAGTGCATGTGCTCGTCTCAAAATACGCGGACCACTAGCCACTTTATCGGCAGGCGCAAATCTATAGCCGTCAGGGGATCGATTTGGACCGCTCGACCTTGGCCGCATGGGTCGGCAAGTCGGCGTTTGAACTGACCCCGGTTTATGATGCGCTGACGGCCGATCTGAAGCGCTCCACCAAACTCTTCATGGACGAAACACCCGCACCGGTTCTGGCCCCAGGGCGCAAACGCACCAAAACCGGATACTTCTGGGCCCTTGCCCGTGATGACAGGCCATGGGGCGGGGATGATCCGCCCGGAGTGGCGTTTACCTATGCGCCCGGTCGGTCAGGGCAGCATGCGGATAACATCTTGAGCGGCTTCAGCGGCGCCCTGCAGGTTGATGGATACGCAGGCTATAACCGCTTGCTCAAACGCCCTACACAGGATGTGGTGCTGGCCTATTGCTGGGCACACGCGCGGCGAAAATTGCATGACGTCACCCAATCTGGCGCTGCTCCAATCGCGCAGGAAGGCCTGGCTCAAATCCAGGCACTCTACCATATCGAAAAAGACCTGCGCGGCCTGCCTGCCGATCAACGGCACGCTGCACGACAGGACCGCTCAGAACCCATCATCGACGCCTTCGAGCTCTGGCTCGCCCAGAACCGCGCCCGCGTCTCGGCAAAATCGCCGACCGGAGAGGCCCTGAAATACATCGCTAAATACTGGGAAGGGTTATGCCGGTTCATCGACGACGGTCGCATCGAACTGGATTCCAACGCCGTCGAGCGCACCATCCGTCCCATCGCCCTCAACCGCAAAACTGGGCCGTCATCGCATCCCTGATCGAGACCTGCAAACTCAGCGGGATCGAACCCATGGCTATCTGTCCGGTGTCCTGAGAGCTATCGCAGGCGGGCACAAACAAACAGACATAAAAGAGTTGCTGCCGTGGAACTACGCCAAACCCGTGTGAACGGCGCACCGCTTACGACTGATCAGACCTTGAACTTCGAACACCTACGGGCCCGCAGCAAGTAGACAGCAGCATCAGAAGCCGGATACATGTTAGCACCCGGTGGCGCGTCAGAAACTTCTCAAAATCACCTCTTGCGTTGAGGGCGGTTATACATGTTGCATTAACCTAGTTTTGTTAGAGTGAGCGTAGCGAAAGGACCATATCGTGCCGCGTAAACAGCCGTTCGGGCGACATTGATTTCCGGCTGCAGTTATTCTGCGTGCCGTGCGGATGTATCTGCGATATCAGTTGTCCTACCAAGACCTCGTTGATCTGCAGGCAGAACGGGGCCTGGACGTAGATCGATCTACTGTCTACCGCTGGGTTCAAAAGTTTGGCCCTGAATTGGCCAAGCGAACAGAGAAGCACCTTAAACGCAGCAGCCTCGATTGGCATGTTGACGAAACCTACATATGGGCCGGTGGAAAATGGCGGTACCTGTGGCGCGCAATTGATGCGAACGGCTAGCTGGTGGAGTTTCGCCTCACAGCAAGACGAGACGTCAAAGCTGCTAAAGCCTTTCTAAATAGAGCTATTGAACGGGTGCGCTTGCATCGACCCGTATCTATTTGCACGGACAAGGCACCGACATATCGTAAGGTGATCCGCGAGATCAATCACGATTATGACCCGCACTTCAACTCCGTTACTCACATCGGCCGCAAGTATCTCAACAACCGCATTGAGAGTGAACATGCGGCATTGAAGAGGTTGCTCGGTTACCGCCAGATTTTCCGATCATTGCGATCTGCGCAGGCGACGTTAGCGGGGATCGAGACGAAAAGGACACTCAAGAGAGACCACATTCACAACAAGCAGCCACGCGTTAAAGGCGAGATTGCATTCATGCATCAGCTCTTTCAGGAGGCTGCCTAAAATCAGCGTTCAGTTGTATAGTTTTGGCCCACGAACTTTAACGCGCGTCCAGCATCACGCCTTGCTCCGCTTGGCGTAAATTCGGTCATAGGCCTTCAAAAGCTGTGGGGTCGTGTGCGTCCAGGACAGGTTATCCAAGACACGGGCTCTGCCCTTTTTACCCATCTCAACTCCACGGGCGGAATCGGCAATCAACTCGGCGAGTTTGTTGGCAAAATCGACGGGATCGTTGGGCAAAGCATAAAGCGAAGCCTCGCCGGCCGACACACGCCCCTCAGTCAGGTCGAACTGTACGCTGGGTTTCTCTAGAGTCATGTACTCCATTGTCTTGTTCATCGTCGAGATATCGTTCATCGGGTTCTTGGGGTCAGGCGACACACCGATGTCAATCACGTTGAGAGCATCCAATAGATCCGGCCCGTAAAGCGGGCCTGTAAAGGTGAAATAATCGCCGACACCCTGCGCTTCGGCATCGGCAACAACCTCATCCAGAGTTGGGCCAAAACCTGCAATGACAAAATGTACGTCCGTATGGTTTAAGTCCTTGATCAGATGGCGCGCAGCCTGCACCAGCAAGTCCATCCCTTCCTGCTGGCCAATAACACCCACATAACCCATCACCGTTTTGGCACCCTTGCGGTAGACTGGATCACCCGGACCGGGCAGGAACGTATCGATTTTGGGCGCAGACCGGACTACGAACACATCCTCCGAGGCCATCTTGCCACGCCTAATTGCGATGTCACGGAAACTACCGTTGGTAGCCATAGACACGGACGCTGTTGCAAAGGTGAGTCGTTCACAGATCAGCATTATCTTGTAAAGCAGTCCCTGCTTGTCGAATTTCGCCTCGTACAATTCAGGGCAGACATCGTGGTGATCAAACAGATAGCTGACGCCCCAAAACCGGTACCACAGCGCCAACACGAAAATCAAATCTGGCGGATTGCAACCCTGGATAACCTGAAAGGGTTTGCGCCGCCATACCGTCCGAGCCAGACAAAACCAGTGCCACATGGCATGCAGGTATTCGCGTGCATAGGCCACAGCCCCTGAATGAGCTTCAGGCGGCTCCGAATGGCGATAAATGTGAACGCCGTCGATCACCTCGTAGGTTTTGTTCCAACCGCAGCCCATAGGACAGATCACAGATACTTCATAGCCTGCCTGTTGCAGCGAGGTTGCCTCAAGCCAGACGCGCCGATCCAGCGGGACCGGCAGATTTTCTACCACAATCAGAATGTGCCGGTCAGAATGTAACGCCATGAAAGACCCTGTCACAATTGTGTGAAATTAAGGTATCTCATCACAGTGTAAAGATATCCTGAATCACTAGAAGTACCTATAGATCAGCTAGATGTATTCTACTAGGGCTTGTTGACGTTCAGGATTCCCAATTGGCGCGACTTCTGATTCAAGGTTGCAAACAATGGAGAGCAGCCTTGATCCGACGGGTACTGACCGATGCCCATTGAGCGATTATTGAACCCTTTTGCCGTAGAACTTCGAAGCATGCGGGCCAAACTGGCCGCGATTCGCGCTTGTGTATTGAAGCCGCTCTGTGGATCGTGCACACAGGGGCGAAGGGGCGTGAACTACCCAAGGAGTTCGGTAAGTGGAATTCGATCTTGAAACGGTTCCGCCGGTGGGTGAAAGCCGATGCTTTTTATCGCATGTTCAGAGCCTTATCCTCTGGTGTCAATTTTGAGTATGCAACGATTGACGGCTCTATCGTCAAAGTCCACCGCTCTGGTCAGGGCGAAAAGGAAGGCTCTCAGCCAGGCCATAGGACATTCGCGTGGTGGGATCACAACCAAGATACTTGCCCTCACAGGCGCCTTGGGAAATCTCATCAATTTCTGCCTGATGCCTGGTCAGGCACATGATCGAAGCGCCGTGCCCGATCTCATTGACGGCCTGTCCGCCGATCGCATGTTGGTTCACCGCGCATTTGATGCGGATTGGTTGCGGGCAGAATTGGCCTATTTTGTTGAAGAAGTCGCCGTGATTTGGGGGGTTGGCCGCCTCGCGGCGTTGGTCCCGGGCTTATTGTTCCGCCCGTTGTACTGGGCGGCTTGTTGTTCTGTCGTTTTGGTGGTTCAGATCATATCGCGATCCTTGTTCCGGCGGTCTTGGGCCTTAGTTTTGCAAGTTTTCGGAGGTTCTGGGCGATTGCTGCGAGTGTAAATTCGTCCTGTACACCGCAGGTGCCTCGAAGCCGGAGCCGCCCCAGGCCGAGAGTGCGTTTGAGGTGGGCGAAGAGCATCTCGACCTTTTTGCGTTTGGCCTGGGCCTTGGGGTTGAAGGGAGACTTGGCAGCCAGTCGGGCAAAGTCACGCGCGTCCTCATGTTCTTCGCGACCGATGAAGCGGGTGTTAGTGTTTGGGCAGCATTTTGGTTTTGAGGGGCACGCATCGCATATTGCTTTGGTGGCGCGGTATCTGCGCCGCCCGGTTTTTGGCTCTTTCCTGCGCGGGTCAGAATAGTTCCGGCGGGACTGCAACAGGTGCTGGCCTTCAGGGCAGGTATAGCGGTCGTTGTCTTCGTCCCATTCGAAGTCGGAACGGGAAAATGAGCAATCCTTACGCTCCGACTTGTCCCCTCTCATGCATGTAAACATGCACTGCCGGGCAATGGACCAGAGGGATAAACGGAATGATGCTGCGCTTCTTTGTCAGCCACGCGAGGTTCTCCGCCGATCCATAGGCAGTATCCGCAACGAGCCAGTCCGGTTTGATACCAAAGCGCTCTTCTGTTCGACCAACCATGGTTTGCGCCGCGCCCACTTCGGCCTGCCTGATTGAGCGTGTCGCCTCGATATCCACGATGACGGAATGGTCCGTGTCGATCAGATAGTTGTTCGAATACGTGAAGATCGCAGGGCCCTTGCGCGCCGCAGTCTATTACCGGCAGGGCATTGCACAGCAATGTCCCGAGAGGCATTGGCTGGCCGGGTCGGAATGCGACGTGAATTTGGGTTTGACAGATGTTGACGCTCCAAACGCTTTGTCGTCAAGAACATCAAGGTATTCCCGGACAGCCTGGGGCGCATCATCCGGATCGATGGCGGATGCGTCCCAATCTGCCTGAGCAGTTGAGTTCATTCTGTCGACATCTGCTTCGATTAAGCTGGCATCAACAGCAAATCCATGACCACCGACCAGACCTTCCGAGATACAGCGTGCAACGGTGGCTTCGCACAGGAACTGCCCAATTCATAAGACAAGAGGGGCGGTATTTAGAGAACGTGCTGTGATCGGGTACCTTTTGGTTCAAGCCGAGGCGGCAGAACCAGCGATAGGCCAGGTTCAAATGAACTTCGTCACAAAGCCGCCGTTCTGACCGGATGCCCATAGCATATCCAACTATCAGCATCCGTACGATCAGTTCAGGATCAATCGAGGGACGTCCGAGGTGGCTGTAATACTGCTTCAACTGCTGGCGGATTGTGCCAACGTCCAGAAACCGGTCAATCTCCCGCAGCATATGGTCCGACGGGACATGCGCCTCCATGTCAAAGTCGTAAAACAGCAGCGCCGGAGCTTCCTGAATGCCCATCATCGCAAAATCCTCCCCCAATCCACAATAGCGAGTGAATCAAAGGACTTGCTTCAAAGCAACAAGACTTCTTCAACAAAATAAGCCGAAAACGGCATAACCCCGGTCATCCCACCAAAATCCATTCGTCGACTCCCCTCAACCTTCGACAAAGAGACATACAAGTGGCGGCACTTGATCGAGAATTACTTTGGCAAACTCAAGGAAAACAGAGGTATTGCAATACGATCATGCAAAACGGGCCAGAGCTTTGCTGCGTTCATATCATTGGCCGCTGCGCTCATTCAAATCAGGTGAACGTCAACAAACCCTAGCAATCAGATGTTAGGGTTGCGTGAACCTCACATGGCGGTACCGCAGCAGGGGCGATCTGCCACATCGCAGGCGCCAGAACCAAACCCTGGTCCGCCCATCTCAGAATCCGGACCAAGATACCAAAGCATACTTGAAGTGGGCGTTCGAAAATGAAGACTAGCTGACCGGCGATATTATCGAACCGGCTGGAAAGGCTGCCCTATCCAGCAATCAACCCCATGGATTCAAGCTTCAGGAGCACCTGATGAGCACAGTTATCCACATCTACATTTTCGGTCTCAACACGCAACTCAGGATTTTCTGGCACGTCATAGGGATCGGAGATGCCAGTGAATTCCTTGATCTTGCCTTCGCGCGCCAGCTTGTACAGCCCCTTGCGGTCGCGACGTTCGCATTCCTCGATCGACGTGGCCACGTGCACTTCGATAAAGGCACCAAAGGCTTCCACGTCCTCGCGCACCGCACGGCGGGTAGAGGCATAGGGTGCGATGGGCGCACAGATCGCGATACCGCCGTTCTTGGTGATCTCGCTGGCCACATAGCCGATGCGCCGGATGTTCAGGTCGCGGTGCTCTTTGGAGAACCCCAGTTCTGAGCTGAGGTTTTTACGCACGATATCGCCATCCAGCAGCGTCACAGGGCGCCCGCCCATCTCCATCAGCTTGACCATCAAGGCATTGGCGATGGTGGATTTACCCGAGCCGGAAAACCCGGTGAAGAACACGGTAAAGCCCTGCTGGTTGCGGGGGGGCCGCGTGCGGCGCAGCTCGGTCACTACCTCGGGGAAAGAGAACCATTCGGGGATCTCAAGACCTTCCTGCAAGCGGCGGCGCAACTCGGTGCCCGAAATGTTCAGGATGGTCACGTCATCCTTGTCCTTGATCTCGTCCATCGGTTCGTATTGGGCGCGTTCCTGCACCCAGACCATATGTTTGAAATCAACCATTTCGATGCCCATTTCTTCCTGATGCGCGCGGAACATGTCCTGCGCGTCATAGGGGCCATAGAAATCATCACCGGCGGAGTTCTTGCCGGGGCCTGCGTGATCGCGGCCCACGATGAAATGGGTGCAGCCGTGGTTCTTGCGGATCAGACCGTGCCAGACCGCCTCACGCGGGCCGGCCATGCGCATGGCAAGGTTCAGCAGGCTCATCGACGTGGTGGCGGCGGGGTATTTGTCCAGCACCGCCTCATAGCAGCGCACGCGGGTGAAGTGATCGACGTCCCCGGGTTTGGTCATGCCCACGACGGGATGGATCAGCAGGTTGGCTTGTGCTTCGCGGGCGGCACGGAACGTCAGTTCCTGATGCGCGCGGTGCAGCGGGTTGCGGGTCTGAAACGCCACGACCTTGCGCCAGCCCACTTTGCGGAAATAAGCGCGCAGTTCATTTGGCGTGTCACGACGCGCACGGAAATCATAGTGCACAGGCTGCTGGATGCCGGTCACGGGGCCGCCCAGATAGATCTTGCCTACGTGGTTATGCAGGTAGTTCACCGCCGGATGCGCAGAATCGTCCGCACCAAAGACTTTTTCCGCCTCATGGGCCTTGTTGGGCTCCCAACGGTCGGTGACGGTCATGGTGGCGAGGATCACACCTTCCTGATCGCGCAGGGCGATGTCCTGCCCGATCTCCAGCCCTTCGGCGAATTTCTCATCCACATCCAGATTGATCGGCATCGGCCAAAGCGCGCCATCGGTGGTGCGCATGGTGTCGACGACGGAATTGTAATCCGCTTCGCTGAGGAACCCCTTGAGCGGATTGAACCCCCCGTTCATCAACAGCTCCAGATCACAGATCTGGCGCGGCGTGAGATCCCAGCTGATCAGGTTGCCAGCCTCAGTCTTGAGCTTTTGCGCTGACTCGTATGACACATAAAGTTCGGGGATCGGGGCAAGGTTCAAAGCGTTCATAAAATATTCCTACGGTACTCGGTTTTTGCTGCACATGCATAATTATGGGGTCTGGGCGTCTTTAAGGACTCCAGCCCGCGCAATTCAAGTGTTTTCGTGTGAAAGAGTGAATGTGAAAGGTCTGGCTGCGTGATCTTGCCGATCATTGCGAACAAAGCCCACAGCTACGTCAAAGTCATGCCTGAGATGAACTTTGGAAACAGACTGGATGACGCGATGATCCATATTGGTCGAAAACATCTGAACAATTGTTTCAAACGCAGCAGCAGGATATATACAAAAGTAGAACTTTTATGATTTTGTGTTTTTTTGACGGGCCCATCAACTAAGGCGGCGCGTCGATGTCACCTGCAGAAAACGATGAGCCGTTCAGGCGGGACTGACTGATGGCAAAAGCAATTGGGTGCCCTGTAAACAGATCCGTGTCGACAAGTTGTCTTCGGTGGAAATTGGCGGTAGCTGCGGCCAGCCTTAGCCAGATTGAAAAGCCCGCTGAGCTGCTCTCGAGGCCCCCTCGTTCATGACGTGGCTTTTGGGTTTTTGGCGTGTGATCCCTCACACCTCGTAATAGCTGCGGTACCAGTCGACGAAATGTTGCAGCCCTGTGCGGACATTTGTGGTGGGGCGGGGGGCCGGTGAGGGCCTCCAGCAGGGAGGTGTCCGCCCAGGTGGCGGGTACGTCGCCGGGTTGGGCGTCCCGAAACACCTTTTCGGCCTTGCGCCCGCAGGCGGCTTCGATCGCGGCGATGTAATCCATCAGCTTGACGGGCGTGCCGTTGCCGATGTTGACCACGCGAAAGGGGGCGACCGGCGAGAGGCTGTCACCCGGCACCGGGGCCTTCGGGTCCGGGATGGCATCGGCCAGTGCTACGATCCCTGCGACCAGATCGTCGATATAGGTAAAGTCCCGCTGCTGGTTGCCGTGGTTGTAAACCTCGATGGGGTCTCCGTTCAGAATTGCCTTGGTGAATTTGAAATGCGCCATATCGGGACGCCCCCAGGGGCCGTAGACGGTAAAGAACCGGAACATGGTGATCGGCAGCCCGTAAAGATGCGCATAGGAGTGTGTCATCGCCTCGGTCGCCTTTTTGGTGGCGGCATAGAACGACATCTGCGTGTCGACTTTATGTGTCTCCAGATAGGGCATTTCGGTATTGGCGCCGTAGACCGAGGAGGTCGAAGCCAGCAGCGTATGGGCGGGGGGATGCGCGCGCACCGCCTCCAGCAATTCCGCCGTGCCCACAAGGTTTGACTGCACATAGGATGCGGGATTGTCGATGGAGTGGCGCACGCCGGCTTGGGCCGCGAGATGGATGACAAGCTGGGGTTCATGCGCTGCAAAGAGTTGTTGCAACAGCCCCGGTGTCTCAAGGCGACCGATGACGGGGGTGAAATGCGGAGACTGCGCGAGCATCTCATGGCGGCGCTGTTTGAGGATCACGTCATAGTAATTGGTCATCGCATCCAGACCAATCACCCGCCAGCCCTCTGCCAGCAAGGCCCGGGCTGTGAAATACCCGATAAATCCGGCAGTACCTGTGATGAGCGCAGTTTTCATGATGCCGGAGTGATGGCGCAAAACCGGATTGATAGAAAGCCGAAAAGTACGCCACATTGAATTTTTCGGGGCAGTAGAATCCTGGGACAGATTGGCGGGAAACCGCGCAAACTATCATAGAATTCTTGTGAAGACGGGCTTTGGCAACGCTATTTCACATGCTAAGAGCTGCAACAAAGGCAACGTGGGGCATAACGTACGGGCTGCAAACTGTATTTGAGCGAGGAACAGGCATGAAAATTCTGATTACCGGCGGTGCTGGCTACGTGGGCAGCGCCTGTTTGCGTTACGTTGCAGAACAAGGCCACGAGGTGATGGCCTATGACAATCTGACCATGGGTCATGCGCAAGCCGTGGAAGGCCACCCTATCGTGCAGGGTGACATCGCCGATACAGAGCTACTGACCAACACGCTGCGCGATTTTGGTGCCGATGCCGTCATGCATTTTGCTGCCGCCACATATGTAGGTGAAAGCGTTCAGAACCCCGAACTTTATTACCGCAACAATGTGGGCGGCACGCTGAGCCTTCTCAATGCGATGCGCGCAGCAGACGTGCCGCGGATGCTCTTCTCTTCGACCTGTGCCGCATATGGCATGGCCGATTCCGATACCATGTCCGAAGCCACGCCGCTTGATCCTTTTTCACCCTATGCCCGCACCAAACTGGCCGCTGAATGGATGATCCGCGATTTCGCCCATGCCTATGACATGGGGTTCACACTGCTGCGGTATTTCAATGCTTCGGGCGCAGATGCAAATGGCCGCCATGGTGAGGATCACACTCCGGAAAGCCACCTGATCCCCCTAGTGCTGCAGGTGCCGCTCAGCCAACGCAACAAGATCATGGTCTTTGGCGAAGACTACCCGACCCCGGATGGCACATGCATCCGCGACTATGTGCATACACACGATCTGGCATCGGCCCACTTGCTGGCAATTGAGGCAACCGAGGTCGGCACCGATGAGGTGTTCAACATCGGCACCGGCATCGGGCAGTCGGTCATGCAGATCATCGAGGCCTGCGAACGGGTCGCGGGCCAGTCCATTGCCCGCGAGGTCGTCGCGCGCCGCCCGGGTGATCCACCCAAGTTGGTGGCCGATCCGACCAAAATCAAGACAAAACTGGGCTGGGAGCCGCAATACACCGATATCGACGCGAACATCGCCACGGCCTGGGCCTGGCATAAGGCGCGTCCGAACGGGTATCATGGCTGATACTTTCAGCATGCAAAGATCTGGAGCTGACCAGTATTATCATTGAGAGACTCAATTCAGAGGTCTGTTTTTTCTGCACCCTGGAAACCGGACGTTTGCAGAGAGTGTTTGCCACAAAGATCATCTGACAGAATCTGGAAAGAATTCTAATCCAATTATACCTTTAATAAAAACGGCATACGATATATCAAGCATTGGGTTAAATGAGGATGAAGAGTTGAAGATTAAAGAAACCAAACTACCTGGTATTTTTGTTCTGACACCGCATAGATTTAGCGATGCACGCGGTTTTTTCAGTGAAAGCTGGAGCCAACGCGCGGCGGCTGAACAAGGCTTTGATTTCAAATGGGTGCAGGATAATCATTCCATGTCACGGCAGCCAGGTACAGTGCGAGGGCTGCATTTTCAGTCCCCCCCCCATGCGCAAGCCAAGCTGGTGCGCTGCGGGCGTGGGGTGCTTTTTGACGTCGCCGTCGATATCCGGCGCGGCTCGCCGACATACGGGCAATGGGTAGGCGAACAGTTGAGTTTCGAGAATGGCAAACAGCTTCTGATTCCCGCAGGGTTTCTGCATGGCTTCGCGACACAGGCGCCCAATACCGAGATCATTTATAAATGCTCCGATTACTATGCACCTGACTTAGACCGAGGGATACGCTTTGATTGCCTCCAAATCGGGATCGACTGGGGTCTGGGCAATTTAGAGCCTATTCTATCGAAAAAAGATGCCACGGCCCCCAGTCTGGCCGACTTTCACAGCCCTTTCGTCTATGAAGAATGAATCCATAAAACTCTTGGTGACAGGTGGGGCGGGGTTCATTGGCTCCGCAGTGGTACGACAGGCCATCGCACAGGGGCACCATGTCGTGAACTTCGATGCGCTGACCTATGCGGCCTGTCTCGATAATGTGGCGCACGTGGCGGATGACCCCTGCTATGTCTTTGAACAGGCCGATATTCGCGATCGCGCAGCGCTAGACCGGGTATTTACGACGCATAAGCCCGACGCCGTGATGCATCTGGCCGCGGAAAGCCATGTGGACAGGTCCATCGACGGGCCAGGCGATTTTATCGAAACGAACATCACCGGCACCTATCATCTGCTGGAAGCCGCGCGGGCCTATTGGACAGCGCAGGGTAAACCGCAAGGGTTCCGCTTCCATCATATCTCTACAGATGAGGTATTCGGTTCGCTGGGCGAGACCGGACAGTTCACGGAACTCACGCCCTACGACCCGCGCTCACCCTATTCGGCATCAAAGGCCGCGAGCGATCATCTGGTGTGCGCCTGGGGCGAGACCTACGGGTTACCCATCCTCATGACCAATTGCTCCAACAACTACGGGCCTTACCATTTTCCGGAAAAACTAATTCCCGTAGTGATCCTGAACGCCCTTCGCGGCGCACCAATCCCCGTCTACGGCAAAGGCGAGAACGTGCGCGACTGGCTCTATGTGGAGGATCACGCAGATGCGTTGCTGACTGTGCTGCAAAACGGCACAGTGGGGCGCAGCTATAACATTGGTGGCAAGAACGAGGCGAAGAATATCGATATAGTTCGCATGATCTGCGCCATACTAGACACTAAACGACCCAAAACCACGCCCTCAGGTGACAAAGCGGCAGAGCAAAATAGGCTCTCCTATGCGGATCAGATTACTTTTGTTACAGACCGTCCAGGCCATGACCTACGCTATGCGATCGACCCCACGCGCATCGCCACGGAACTGGGCTGGCGGCCTTCGGTAACGCTGTCGGAAGGGCTGGAGCGGACCGTGCAGTGGTATCTCGACAACGAGGACTGGTGGTCTGCACTGCAGAACCGCGACGGCGTGGGCCAGCGCTTAGGAGCGCGTGCATGAAGGTTCTGGTCTTTGGCCAGACAGGCCAGCTAGCTACGGAACTGGCGCAATTTGATGGAGTGACCTGTCTTGGGCGCAGAGATGCGGATCTGACCAATCCTAGAGCCTGCGAGGCGGTGATTGCGCAAGCGGACATGGATGTTGTGATCAATGCCGCCGCCTACACGGCCGTGGACCGCTCCGAAGAGGATCGAGACACCGCAATGATCGTCAACGCCATGGCCCCCACAGCGATGGCCGCAGCAGCAGCGACGCGAGGTATCCCTTTGGTACATATTTCCACCGATTACGTATTTGACGGCTCCGGCACCACACCTTGGAAACCTGATGATGCCACCGGTCCTCTAGGGGTCTACGGGTCCAGCAAGTTGGGTGGAGAAAAGGGTATAACTGCCACTGGCGGGACACATGCTATCCTGCGGACGGCCTGGGTATTTTCGGCCCATGGAACCAACTTTGTGAAAACAATGCTTCGTCTCGGGGCAGAGCGGGACGCGCTGAATATCGTAGCGGATCAGATTGGTGGGCCTACACCCGCACGCGATATTGCAGCGGCCTGCATGCGCATTGCGCGGGCGCTCACCGAGGACCCCACAAAATCAGGCACCTACCATTTCAGCGGGGCTCCGGATGTCAGTTGGGCCAATTTCGCGCGCGAAATCTTTGCGCAAAGCGGGCTGTCAGTCGATGTGACCGACATTCCCACCACTGCCTATTCAACCAGCGCAAAACGCCCGGCAAACTCGCGACTCGATTGTCGCATGACCACTGCCACCTTTGGCATAGCGCGCCCCGACTGGCGCCGTGGTTTGGCGCAGGTCGTTGCCGATCTGAACACCTGAGAGGAACCATCCGATGCATCCCCCAAATGATCACACCCAGACGAAGCGCAAAGGCATCATTCTGGCAGGCGGCTCCGGTACGCGGCTCTACCCTATCACGCTGGGGGTCTCTAAACAGCTATTGCCGATCTATGACAAGCCAATGATCTATTATCCCTTGTCCGTGCTGATGCTGGCGGGAATCCGAGAGATCGCGATGATTACAACACCCCAGGACCAAGCGCAGTTTCAACGTATGCTGGGAGATGGATCTCAATGGGGAATCACACTCACCTACATTGTGCAGCCCTCACCCGATGGGCTGGCGCAAGCCTTTATTCTCGCCGAAGAGTTTCTGGCCGGCAGCCCATCTGCGCTGGTATTGGGAGACAATATCTTCTTTGGGCACGGGCTCCCCGAACTAATAGCGGCAGCAGATACACAATCCGTTGGTGCCACAGTCTTTGGCTATCAGGTTACGGATCCCGAACGCTACGGTGTTGTGGATTTCGACGATAACGGCGTCGTCAGGGGAATCATCGAAAAACCCCCGGTTCCACCCTCAAATTTTGCGGTCACGGGACTCTATTTTGTTGATGGGACAGCGCCAGAAAAGGCGCACATGGTCAAACCCTCAGCCCGCGGCGAGTTCGAAATTACCACCCTACTGGAGTTCTACCTGAACGAACAGACTCTGACAGTTAAGCGTATGGGGCGCGGCTATGCCTGGCTTGACACTGGAACCCACCACAGCCTTCTTGATGCGGGAAACTTCGTGCGAACCATCGAACAGCGTCAGGGCCAGCAGATCGGTTGCCTCGAGGAGATCGCCTTTGATCTGGGCTGGATCACTCGAGCGGACCTTGACCGCGAGGCAGCCAAATATGCCAAGAACACCTACGGTACTTACCTAAGCACGTTATGACAGTGAAGTTCGGAACAAGCGGGCTGCGCGGGCTGGTCACGGGCATGACACCCACGCTGATCGCATCTTATGTGCAGGCCTTTCTGATGGCCTGTGACACAAGAAGTGTTCTTTGCGTCGGGCGCGACCTGCGGCCATCGTCGCCACGGATTGCGAATAATGTGATCGAAGCGGCCCGCGCGAGTGGCGTTCGTGTCATTGATTGTGGTACGCTGCCCACACCCGCCCTTGCCTTAGCCGCACAAACAGCCGGCGGCGGGGCGGTGATGGTCACCGGCAGCCATATCCCGGCAGACCGAAACGGGCTAAAATTCTATACTGTCACAGGCGAAATCACCAAAGCGGATGAGGAGACAATCATGCAGCATCTGCCGGATGTACCCTCGCCACAGGGTACTCCCGGCGGCCCACTCAGTACAGACAGCAGCGCCTTGCAGGCCTATGTCTCGCGCTACATTGATGCCTTCGGACCAAAGGCGTTGAGCGGTCAACGCATCGGCGTCTATACCCACAGTGCCGTGGGGCGCGACGCGCTGATACAGATCATAACGGAACTCGGGGCCGAGGTCATCGAGCTTGGCCGCTCTGATGATTTTATTCCGGTCGATACCGAAGCCGTGGATCCAGAAGTGCGTGCGCAGATAAAAATGTGGGTCAAAGGTCATGGTCTTAATGCGCTGATTTCTACCGACGGGGATTCTGACCGCCCCCTACTAGCAGATGAGACCGGACGCATCGTACCTGGCGACATCCTGGGCCAGATCACCGCAGAGGCGCTGGGGGCCGAGGTTATCGCCACCCCGATCTCCTCCAACAGCGGAGTGACGCAGAAGGGCTTTGATGCAGTACACCTGACACGTATCGGATCGCCTTTCGTCATCGCTGCCATGGAAAATGCGCAGGGCCGCATTGTGGGCTATGAAGCAAATGGAGGTTTCCTGCTGGGGTTTGACGCCATGGGGCCGACAGGCCCGATCCCCGCACTGTTAACACGCGACTGCACACTGCCCATCGTCATGACGCTTTATGCGGGACGCAAAAGCATTGCCGCTCGCGTCAGCCAGGAGCCGCCTGTCGTTACGATAGCAGACCGCCTTCAAGGCCTGGACCCAGACAAAAGCAAGAGACTGATCGAGCAATGGCAAAAATACCCCGCTGCGCGTGCCGCGTTTCTAAACTCATTGGGCAAAGAGGAACTCAGGCTGGACCTGATGGATGGAGTACGCATGATTCTTACAGACGGGGATGTGATCCATATCCGCTCTTCGAAAAATGCACCAGAGCTTCGCCTATATCTGGAGACAAAGAGCCACGCAAGCGCTTACGCTTTGTGTAGCGAAGCGCTCAAGCTTCTTAAAAAGCACTGTAAATACCGTGATCGGCCTTGCTAAGGTACATTCACACTCAACACAAGGCACGGGCATACCTTGGCCTTCGGGGCTCATGATGTTTCCATTCGCGATTGGTTCAAGTCGACATGGGACTCAAGCCTACATCTTGAGGTTGCTCAATATCAGGTAGGTCATGGAGTGAATGCAAGCTGAATGCCATCAAGAACTTCGTTGTAGTTAAATAGGCGTATGGGACACCGAGCTTCCCCCTTTGAAGTGGTCATTAAGAGACCCAAGCCGGAAGAGACTGTCGTGAAGTTACGGCAGGTTGAAGTTCTGATGGTGCAAGGCATACCAAGAATCGATGCGATCCGTCATCAGCGTGACTGAACAAACCTATTACCGCTAGAAGAAGAAGTATGGCGGAATGGGCACGGAACAACTCAAGGAACTGAAGCGGCTACAGAAAGAAAACGAGCACCTTAGGCGTGCGGTTTCTGACCTGAAATTGGACAAGTTGATCTTGAAGGAGGCCTCATTGGGAAACTTCTGAGCCTTTCGCGTAGGCGGGCCTGCATTGATCATGTGCGCTGCAAAATGAAGGTTTCCGAGCGTCGTGTGTGCCGCGTGCTGGGCCAGCATCGATCAACACAGCGACGCTTACCATGTGGGCGTTCTGACGAAGAACGCCTGATCGCAGCTATACTTTCTTTTGATAGGTCTTTTCCTTCCTCTGAATCGCGCCGGGTTTGCCGGAGGCTGATTTGTCTTAGTTACGCGGCCATGTCTGATCTTTCCAGAGCTGCATAAAAGTTTGCCTCTGCTTCGGCTGGTGGGATGTTCCCGATAGGCTCCAGCAGGCGGCGATTGTTGAACCAGTCGACCCATTCGAGGGTGGCATATTCGACGGCTTCAAAGCTGCGCCATGGTCCGCGCCTGTGAATGACCTCGGCTTTGAACAGGCCATTGATCGTCTCCGCCAGGGCGTTGTCATAGGAATCTCCAACACTGCCAACAGAAGGCGCTATTTTGGCTTCGGCCAGCCGTTCGGTGTACTTGATCGACAGATATTGCGAGCCACGGTCCGAGTGATGCATAAGTTGGTCCTGTGCTGGCCTGCGTTGATGAATGGCCTGTTCAAGTGCGTCGAGAACAAAGCCAGCGTTTGCTGTGCGGCTCGCGCGCCAACCGACGATGCGCTGTGCAAAGATATCGATGACAAAGGCCACATATACGAACCCTTACCAAGTTGCGACGTAGGTGAAATCACTCACCCAGAGTACGTTTGGCGCAGGCGCATGGAACTGACGGTTCACGCGGTCCAATGGGCAGGGCAGCGCCTTGTCAGGTACGGTTGTTCGTGGCTTCTTGCCACGAATGACGCCTTCGATACCAATGTTTTTCATCAGGCGGGCCACCGTGCAGCGTGCAATGTCAAAGCCTTCTCTGCGCATCTGGTGCCATATTTTGCGCACACCATAGACCTTGAGGTTTTCCTCAAAGACCCGCTCAATCTCGGGCTTGAGTTGCTCATCACGTTTGGCACGATCCGACAGACGCGACGGATCAGCCTGCTTGGCCAAATGATCATAGAAAGTGGCTGGGGCAATCGGCAGAACCCTGCAAATCGGCTCGACCCCATGGTCCGCACGGTGATCGTTGATGAAGCGGATCATTTCTTGAACGGGCGGTCGAGCTCCGCCTGGGCAAAATACGCAGAGGCTTTGCGAAGGATCTCATTGGCTTGTTTCAACTCGCGGTTCTCGCGTTCAAGGGCCTTCATCTTCTCGGCCATCTGGATCGTGATACCCCCGCGCTGGCCGGTATCAACCTCACCCTTCTTGACCCATTCGTTCAGCGTTTGAGGCGCACAGCCGATCTTCGCAGAAATTGACAGGATCGCAGACCAGCGACTGTCATGCTGACCTTGATTGTCCAAAACCATCCGTACGGCTCGTTCGCGCACTTCTGGGGAATATTTGTTCGATGTGTTGTTCATGATGCTCCATCCTACTCATGAGTTGGAGCCTCCGGCAAACCCGGCGCGGTTCACTCTCACAATTTCACGTTTTCTATATGTTGAAATTCGACGTGCCATCGAACCCTGTCCGCGCGTGAAAGCCGCCATATGCAGCTCCAAATGCCCGCTTGCCCAAATCTGGCGCCATCTTGTTAGCCATTACAATTGCTGCCACCTTTAGGGCGTCGAATACCGAAGGGGGGAGAATCCTACGTAAAGGTTAAAGCCGCCGTTCGTCGAAAGCGCGGCGTATGCTGGCTCTGAGCCGATTTTGTTAAAAACTCGAAAAGCCTGCTGCCTCAATTTTTCGCCAGAAACCGGTGCATCTGAATAGTTGAGCCGGTTTGCGCAGAAGAGACCATGAGAGCGCTTCACGTCGCCAAAGCGAGGATTTAGCCGACCCTCTGGTTAAAATTTCCGACTATCTTTCTATGGCTGTTTTTTAACCGGCTTTCGAAAAAATTGGAGTCTTTCAACAAAATAGCCCTTATTGATGGGTGCTGTAGTTCGCACGAACGTCCGCTTTCGTGCCTCGGCTTTGACGAAGCGCGTCGAGGGTTACCTACCTGAAGAATTTCCCCATTTCAATCGAGCTGACCGACGCGAACTAGGCAGCACACCCATTGATTTCTTCTTTTTGGCAAAGGCTTGTGATTCAATTCCCGCATGGCAATAAGCGGGAGCGGAAAAATGGCACGGTCAGACATGAGCAATCTTGAGTGGGAATTCATCAAGGCGGTCCTACCCAATGAGACACGCGGCAAAAAGCAGGTCGATGACCATCTATAACCGTTTCAACCGTTGGAGCTATGCAGGCCACTGGGACCGCATCATGGAAGCCGGCGCCGGCGCTGATAACGTGGATATGGTCATGGTGGATGGAACGACGGTGCGTGCCCATTATTCTGCGACCACGCTCCAAAAAAGACCCGCGCCGGTGCTTAGGTCGCTCTCGAGGCGGGTTAGGGACAAAAATTCATGCGCTTACCAATCAGGACGGGTTGCCGATCCGGTATGAATTGACACCCGGCGAGGCCCATGACGCGCCACCGTGCGAAACGCTACTGAACAACCTACAACCTGACCAACATGTGCTGGCAGACAAAGCATATGACGCAGACTGGATCAGGGGATTGATCTGGGAACAGGGTGCGATCGACGTGATTCCGCCAAAATCCAACTGCAAATTACCCGCCGAATTCGACGCTGAAATCTACCGCGAGCGCAACAAGACCGAGCGCTTCTTTGGAAGAAGCTCAAATCCTCGTTCCGCCGCATCGCAACCCGATATGAGAAGACATCACGAAACTTCCTGTCGATGATCAAACTCGCCTCGGTCAGGCTGTGGATCGAGTTTTATGAGTCCGCTGCCCAGTCGGTACCGTCGGATAGATTTCTGCGCGGTCAGGGTGAGGAAATTTGGCGCGGTTTTCAACTCATAAGTAAGCGATGGGATGAACGCCCCCGGGGCGACATCTAATATGCCAATGTAATGGGTGTTGAAACCTTCTACGAGGAGAAAGTTCATGAACAAGGTTAGCTTTATCGGCCTGGATTTGGCCAAGAACATATTTTAAGCGCATGCTTCCAGCGCCGATGGATCGGTTGTGTTCCGGCGCAAATTGTCACGTGCCCAGCTGTTAAAATTTCTGAGCGAGCAGCCGCCATGCGTGGTGGCAATGGAGGCCTGTGCGAGTGCCTATTACTGGGGATGGGCGATCGGCGATCTCAGTCATGAAGCTAGGTTGATCCCGCCTGCTTACGTCAAACCTTTTGTGAAGCGTCAAAATAATGACATGGCCGATGCGGAGGCGATCGCAGAAGCAGCGTTCCGTCCGACCATGCTGTTTGTTGCAGTGAAGAGCGAAGCGCACCCGCGATCTCCTTGTTCGGCAGCGCACCCAGACGATTAACGCCTTGCGGGCGCATTTGGCCGAACAGGGCATTGTCGCGCCCGTCGGTCCTGCCCATGTCGGCCGCCTCGCTGCATTTGTCGATGGCGACGATGGCGCGTTGCCTTCGGCGGTGCGGTATCTCGCGCGATCGCTTCTGGATCAAATCGCAGGTTTGAGCGAAAAGGCTGCGGATTTGGATGCTGAACTGCGCAGACGTGAAAGCACCGACGATGGAGACCTTCTCGAAGGTGCGCGACTTCGCAGCCTAGGTTGGTCTTACGCCGAGACAGCATTCGAGGGGCGGCAAAGAGCGCCTTGGCCGGACATCAAAGATGGGCCAGCGTGATATCCGAAGGTTGCTGATCGTCGGCGCTGTTGCAGTGGTTAGGTGGGCTTCACGCAAAGGTGCCCCTGAAGAGTCTTGGCTTGCGCGGATGCTGGAGCGCAAGCCGAAGATGCTGGTTGCGATAGCGCTGGCCAACCGCATGGCTCACACGACATGGGCGCTAATGCGCAACGGTGAAGACTACAGAGATCCGGCGATGGCGATCGCATAGGTTAAGATCGCCGGGATGTCGCCGCGAATGTGAGCAGGACGGAAAAACGTAAGGGCAAACGATCAAGAGGCCAGATCGGGAAAACCATTATTCCGGACGATGCGCCATCGACCGCGGGTAAACGAACTGAACCCGATCTGCATATCTCCATACAGGCCCGCAGCGCATGAAAGGCCGCAACTTCGAGGCCGGACACACGACCACACCTGATCACATGCCCAAACGGTCCAAAAAGCGCTTGCATTCATAGGGGCGTCCACACACGGAGCATTGAGGGCGACAACACCTGTTCCGGCGAACCATCATCCGTGCGCAGCTGCAATGCACTTTGCGCTCATGGTACCGGCGTCACGCTGACGCAGCTCACCTCGCGGGAATAAACCGCTTGAGCGGATCCTGTATCTCTTTCAGCACCTCAAGCAACCGCGCTTCGGCGATGTCATCCTCTTCCCGCGGGTCCATAAGAGTGGTCAATCGGACCAGCGCCCCATCGGTCCGGCCCGTGGTGATCCCATCGATCATCAGCCAGTATTTCGCCGCGAAATCCCATGCGATACGGCGGTCCTGCTGCTGGAACCAATAATAGACCATCATACGCGTCTCACCTTTTTGGATGATGGCGCGATTAATCCGAAACGGCACGTCAGACTGCATCACTTCGGAGAGGTCACTACGCTCCAGCCAGGCGATTTCCCATCCCGCGCCAGGCAGACAGATTTCGGGGCTGTGTACACCGCCTTTGATCTGGTCTTCGTACCAGGCCATGAACAAGCCGACACTGTGTGTGTCACCTGCCTTGGTGAGGGTCACCTGATGATAATCATCCGCTGCCAGCGTTGCCTGAATATCCGGGGTGAGAAACTGGCGCGGACCCTGCTGTCGCCATTCCCCCAGCGCTCGGGGGAAAAGCGCAAAGCTGTCGCGGTCCGGGGTGACGTTCTCACGGTCCGGAATAGCCTGCAGCGCCATGACTGCCCCGAGCATCAGTACACTCACGGTAATCAGCGCCTTGGACGGCTGGATGTACTGAAGACGGGAGAGCTGAGCACCCAAACCGGCGGTGTCCAGATCAAGCGCGTCTACCAGGGTCGGCCGCTGAGGATGTAAAAACAGCATCAGCCAAGCTAGACCAAAGAGAATAAGGATACAGGCCAGAAAGATTACCCAGCCTTCGAAGAAATGCGTAAAACCATCCAGCCACTCCACCCCGTAATACTGTACGATCACGCCCGCTACCGCGATACGCACCGAATTCATGAAGATCGCAATCGGAACAGCCGCCAGCAGCAGGACGACCTTGTGCCAGTTGGGTCCCTTGTAGAGCGTGGCAAAAATATACGAAAAACTCATGATCGGGAACATATAGCGCAGACCCGAACAAGCCTCTGCCACATGCAGCTTGAGGATGCCCAGATCGATGATGTTGCCGTCCAGAAATACCGGCACGTCAAACAGGCGCAGGAACCACACGCCCAGTTCAGACGAGACAAACTGCAGATAGGTCGTTGTTTTATAGTAAACCAAAGCGGGAAGCGGCAGCATATAGACCAGATGCACGACCCCGGGCCAGAAATGTTTACCTGTGTCCCAGCCCCAGCTCACCAGCAAGACGCCTCCGATCCACAGAATAAGCCCATAGGCGACAATATCCCCTATGCCCGCCAGAATACCAAAGCCTGCCATCACCAGCGACAGCGTCACCAGCGCCACACCGGGCCAGCGGTTGCGGTAAATATCCGGGTTGATCGGGTAGTTTTTCAACTGCTTGAGAAACAGGAATGCAGACAGCACCGGAATGAGCGGGCCGTGGCTGTATTCTGGCAGTTGCCAGGCCTCCAGCAGGGCGCTGATCCCGTCGGCAAAGAACACCCCTGCCCCAATCACGGCCACCAGCAGCCAGAAAACACCCCAACTCAGGAATGCAGCAAAACCACCCCGCACCGAGGTCTGAAAATCAGAGGCCGACATAAAAATACTCCCACACACCCAACTACTGGCACTTAATGGCACCGCAATGGCAGGTTTTTGCGCTCATTTCCATAGTATCATACCCCGCCTGACGAAAATATGATGTTGATGGGAACTCTTTAACGAATGACCCTCTAAAACCGGGTTAATTGCTTTGGAGATCCCGGACGGCCGTCCGGCTAACGTCTTGAACCGGGCTTTGAAACCTGAAAAGCAGTCAGCAGTTGCAGTAAGGAGCGCCCCCATGAACATGATCACCCCTGTTTTGTTATGCGGCGGCTCCGGTACGCGGCTATGGCCTTTGTCGCGCAAATCCTACCCCAAGCAATTCGCAAACCTGCTGGGGGATGAGACCCTGTTTCAGGCCTCTGCCCGCCGACTTTCGGGTGCAGCCTATGCGCCCCCCGTGGTGGTCACGGCCTCTGATTTCCGCTTTATCGTGACTGAGCAATTGCAGGGCATCGGCGTCGACCCCGGCGCGATCCTGATCGAACCTGCGGGGCGCAACACTGCCCCCGCCGTACTGGCCGCCGCCTGTCATATCGCCGCAAGCGATCCCGACGGGCTGATGCTAGTGGCCCCGTCTGACCATGTGATCCCCGATGCGCAGGCGTTCAGTGCAGCGGTCAACGCCGGGGTTACAGCCGCGCAGGCCGGGCAACTGGTGACCTTTGGCATCACGCCGACGCAGGCCGAAACGGGCTATGGCTATCTGGAACTGGTGGACCCCCCTAAGGGTACGACCCCCGCGCCGCTGAAACGCTTTGTCGAAAAACCCGACCAGACCCGGGCCGAGGCGATGTTGAAAGATGCGCATTTCATGTGGAATGCCGGCATCTTCCTGTTCCGCGCCAGCGATATCATTGCCGCCTTCAAAGCCCACGCAACCGCTTTGTTAGAGCCTGTTTCCAGTGCCTATGCGCAAGCCAAGGCAGATCTGGGGTTCCTGCGGCTGGACCCGGACAACTGGGCCCGCGCCGAAGATATCTCCATCGATTATGCGGTCATGGAAAAGGCCGACAACCTCAGCGTCGTGCCGTTTTCAGCAGGCTGGTCTGATCTGGGCGGCTGGGACGCGGTCTGGGCCGAAACCGGACCGGATGCCGAAGGCGTTGCCACCTCAGAGAATGCCACCGCCATCGACTGCCACGACACGCTGCTGCGCTCGGAAAGTGCTGCGCTCGAGGTTGTAGGCATCGGGCTGGAAAACACCATCGTCGTGGCCATGCCCGACGCGGTGCTGGTGGCGGATAAATCCCGCGCGCAGGACGTGAAACTGGCCGTGGCCGCGCTGAAGGAAAAATCCGCCCTGCAGGCTGAATCCTTCCCCAAAGATCACCGCCCCTGGGGCTGGTTCGAAAGCCTCGTGATCGGCCAGCGCTTTCAGGTCAAGCGCATCCATGTGCATCCCGGCGCCGCCCTGTCGCTGCAAAGCCATCACCACCGGTCTGAACATTGGATCGTGGTGGAGGGCACGGCACGCGTCACAGTGGACGAGACGGTGAAACTCGTCAGTGAGAACCAATCCGTCTACATCCCGCTGGGGGCCACGCACCGCATGGAAAACCCCGGCAAAGTGCCCATGGTCTTGATCGAAGTGCAGACCGGCAGCTATCTGGGTGAAGACGACATCATCCGCTACGAGGACGTCTACGCGCGCGACTGAGGTCCGCGCGTATGACCACCAGAGCCCTGCAAAAGTTTTGAACCGCGAGAGTCATAAACGAATCACCTCCGAGTCTCGAACCCACAAAAAGAGATATTTTTTATCGTTTCTCGTATGGCGGGAATTCGCCGACCACTTCTTGCACGCTCTCCCTAACAACGTGCCCTTGCTCTGGGCATATTTCGCGTTTTCCAAGACGTTATCCGCCAGAATACTTTGCAATCGTGTTAAAACTAATATAAAAAATAGGTGTTTATTGATGGCTAGGTCGATTGTGACTAGGTCGTTCTATGAGTTTGGCCGCTGCCCGTGAGCAGTATGGCAATATGAGGAGAGTAAAATGAATTTCACGAAAATGCTTTTGACGGCGACCTTTGCGCTTGGCGCTATGCTGACTGGCGCAAGTGCTGCGACGATCGTATCCAACGTGTCCGGCAACGTCTGCGAAGGCGGCGTTGCTCCTGCGGTTGGTGCACCGTGCCCTTCCGCCTTCAATCTGGGCGACTTCAACTCAACCGTAGACGACCCCACACTTGAAGTCGTAGGCGACACCAGGATTTGGGGCGGCGTTGCGCACCGTACAAATACGACCTTCTTTGACAGCTGGACCATGGACTTTGGGTCAACGTTTTATTCCGGTACGTTCAACTATCAGGCGACATCGGCAAATTTTGATGCAGTCCTGACAGTCGGCGGAGCACCATTCACTTTCACAACACCCCCTGCAAACGGATCAATCGATATTGGTACACTGACGGGCGTTGTCACATTCGTACTTAACCCGATTGCAGGTAGCTTCGGCCCTAATCCTGACGAAGTTGCCACTTGGGACCTGGAGTTGTCTCAGGTTCCGTTGCCCGCATCCGCGCTTTTGCTGATCGCCGGTATCGGTGGCTTGGGCGCGATGCGCGGCTTTGGCCGCAAGTCGTGAATCACTCCGTTATCTGACTTTGAAAGGGCGCCTCTTGGGCGCCTTTTTTCTTTCTGGTGGCATAATTAAGAGGGCGCCTCGCGGCCTTGTATCATGCTTCTGCATACGCGCCCTTTTTGCGGATATCGCTCAAACGAATCACCTTGCGCCAAAGAAAACGATAAAAGTGAAAAATCGCAGCGGTGCTCGCATGGCGAGTATTTGCCGAACCGGAACGGACCAAACGGGAAACTAAATCGCCGTAGGTGGTCTTATTTTTTGGTTAACGCGCCGCTGAGACTTTGTCATTCCTCAAACTTATCCGTATAAATACACTCAGGCATTCGCGTTATTCGCGCGCCTGATTACCAGTTTTTGTCGCGGCGAAAAGCTGCCCGACATCTCAAGGAGTACGAATATGAAGCTGACGGCAATTCTGATGGCAGCGACATTCGCTGTCGGTGGAAGTTTCACTGCAGCTAGTGCAGCGACCATGACATCGGGCGCGACGAATGCAATATCAGGAAATATCTGTGAAGGGGGTGTGCCCCCGATCGACGGTACTTGCCCTGCCGATCACAATCTTGGTGACTTCGGAACGAATTTCAACAAGGTAAAGATCAGTCTCGACGGTGATGCCACCATCTGGGGCGGTGTTGCCCACCGCGACAACAGCAGCTCGAGCGCACTGCGATTTGTTGATAACTGGACCATGAATCTGGGCAGCAAAGCGTTCAAGGTCACGTTTAACTGGCAGGTCAAATATGCCCGGACAAACCCGAACTTTGATGGTCAGATCGTCGTGGGCGATACGCTTTCGGGGAACACCATCGTCGGCGGGAGCAGTTACGATTTCACCACCGGACCAAAAGACAACCCCGTCAGAACCTCTGGCTCAATTGACCTTGGAGAGTTGACCGGAGACGGCCTGTTTTTCTCCGTCGATCCGATTTTAGGTCAGTTCGTGACAACAGCCGACCGAAGCACCCATGAAGTCGGCACATGGGATCTGCAGCTGATAGAAATCGCTCCCGTGCCACTGCCTGCCTCCGCGCTCCTGCTGATGGGCGGTCTTGGTGGTCTGAGCGCGATGCGCGGCTTTGGTCGCAAGTCCTGAAGTACCGACATTTAGCTGAATTCGAACAGGGCACCTTGATCGGGTGCCCTTTTTAGTTGATGGCGAAGCCTAATCATCCACAAAATATAACTCTCCCGGTATGCCGACACTTATAGCAGAAAAATAAATGTAAGAAATGGCTTAAGTGATTTCATGAACAGGCTACATTATCGTAGGCCCACCACCAAAAGAGTCAGCATAAACAGTTTCATCACATTATCTCTGCCATGGCAATTTTCGCATGCGAAACTATCTCACCGCTGCCACTGCTGGAGTAGAACCGCACCTCACCGCGCGGCCAACCAGCGGCGCAGATCTGCTTCAAGCGTTGCATCTACATTCACCCCGGACAGGGTAATCCGCCCCCTGCCCGCTTCCAACGTCACGCCTGGCAGGATTTGCTCGGCCGGTTTTGGCGGTGTCGCTGTGCGCGTCTTCAGGGCTGCATCCAGCACCTTACGCTCGGCTGTGGCGTGCTGCGGGTCGGCTGCGCGCAGCGCTTTTGTCAGGCGAGCACCAAAGCGCTTGTCTGTCTGCAACGCGGACACCAGCGCGAGGCCAACCTTTTCGGGGATAGCCGCGGGAAACCGCAGGTCTGCGTCCAGCTTTTCCACCAGATGCGTGAACGCCATGATCTTGGATCGTTTCGGTGCGCGCGCGGCGGAAAACAGGCTCTGTACAGCGGTATGTATGTCTGAAAAGACACCTGCGCGGGCCGCTTGCACCGCGATACGGGCACGTTCATAAAAGCTCAGATCCGCGCGGATTTCATTTTCCTCCACCATCGCCAGATAAGAGGCGCCAACATCCTGTGGTGTGCGCAACAGAGCATTGATCGTTCTGAAACGATCCTCTTCGGTCTCCTGCAAAAGGGCCTGCAATGCCGTGAGGCGCCGCCAGCCTGAGATCAACCCATAGCGCCCCTGCCCCAGATCAAGCACCTCGATCGGCGTTTGCTGGCCGCGGGCGCGCAGGCTGTCCTTGAGCACCGCCATCTCTTCCGCATCGAGAACCACGCGGTCGCGCACCAAATGCGTGGCGTCGATGTCCTCAAGCGGCAGGGACAGCACCATCCGCCCCTCGGTACGGGCACGGCGCAATTCACCTGCGACCTCCTCGAAGGCGGATTGCTCGGCGGCATCGCCCGTGACATCGGCAATCGGGGGTCGTCTGGTGCCATGCCCCATCCACCCCAGGGCGGCTTTCGTTTCCGGCGGGGCCTCTGTCAAGGCGGCGGGGCTGAGACGTTTACGCTTGGCCATGAGATTTCCTTTCGCAGAACAGCAGGCAGGATGGGGCAGGGTGGCTTACTGCCCGGTTGATCCGGCGTGCGCAGAGACTGATATAGGCTCTAACACGGGGCATTTGGCACTTTCGCATGCGAAACGTCATTCCGCGGCCGTCTCTGTGGCCCCGGCCGCCTGCGCCAACTCATCCCGTCGCCAGATTCCATAAAGCAATCGCTTAAAGGCAGCATAGGTTTCATCAAAGGTCGCCCGCCCCCGCGCATAGGTATCGCGGTTGAAATCACGGTAATCGGCCTCGTAGATACCGTTGACGCTTTCCCCTGCCTGCCCGATCAGCGCTGTGAAATCCTGCCGGAAGGGCGAGAGCGTGCGCCCCATGTAGCTTTGCATCAGGCTGGCCATTTCGCTTTGCTGAGAGGCATCAAAGCGGGTGATCACGGTTTGCACCGCGTCCCATTCAAAGGCGAGTTCCTCGCGGCCCAAGGCACGGGCGGCCATATTCTCGCCCTCCTCAATCGAGGAAAACGTCGCATGCAGCATGTCGAAAAACCGCCCCGTGCTGTCAAATTCCACGAAAGAGGCCCCGACAGGCACCAGCAGGATATCGGCTGCCGACAGCCCGTTGATGGTGAGGTAGCCGAGGGCAGGGGGGGTATCGAGGAAAATGAGATCATACTCCTCCAGCACCGCGCTTTCGGCCAGCGCATCGCCCAAAGCGTCCCACAGCTTCCACGACCGTGCGGCCATGCGCCAGACGGGGATCTGAAATTCGGACCAATAGAGATTCAGCTGTGCGCCGATCAGATCAATATTGGGCCAGTGCGTTTTCTGGATGATATCACCGGGCGTGATCTTGAGCGCCTCAGATAGGATGTCATCAAAGGGCAGGGGGGCCTCACCGCGATCCAGTCGGCGCTGGTTTTCTGCCCGCAGATGGGTGGCATAGTGCTTGGCCAGCAGCGGGAATACGGTTTGCCATTCGTCGTCAACCTGCGCCCCAAAGATCGACGACATGGACCCCTGGCTGTCCAGATCGACCACCAGCACCTTGTAGCCATCCAGCGCCGCAGACATCGCCAGATGCGCGCAGGTGGAGGTTTTGCCGACCCCGCCCTTGAAATTGGCCACAGCGACGATTTTCGCAGGCAACCCCTTGGGACGGTAGGGCAGGTATTCCTTGGCTTTGGAGCCTTCTTGCCCGAAATGTGCCCGCAGGCGCAGCACTTCGTCGAGGGTGAACCACTTGGCGCCGCCCTCGGTCTCGGAAATACCCTGCGGCAGGTCGGGGTTCTGACGCAGCACGCGGCGGAAATGCGCAGGCGCGACAGGGATCAGGTATTTGGTGATCTCCCATGTGGAAAAAGAGCGCAGATGCCGGGCCCCGCTTTCATCCAGACCACGGCCTGCCAGATCGTTGCGCCCTTGGTTGCAGGCCTGAGCGATGCCCAACAGGGCGGTTGTGTCCATGGGTGGGGGGAGTTCCGCACGTGCCTTGTCGGGGGATATATTGAAATAGGGGGGGCTATCGGTCATCTGCTCTGATCCTCGGGGCTAACGCTTGTAACGCGTTTTCCCCAAGATGCCATAAAAGGGAGTACATGAGAAGAGGGTTGTTACTTCACACTGTTTTTCT
>NC_015728.1 GCF_000154785.2 Roseobacter litoralis Och 149 | reverse complement strand
AAAGCACTGCCGGATCATGGCACAGATCGGGAAGACCACAAGACCCCGTAGACAGGACAAGAGAACCTGCAACATCTGGTAGGGTGCACTACCGGTCCAGTCCTTACGTCTTTGCGCAGAAGCCGGCAGAATTACTATAGATTATTGTTTTTAATCATATTTCTGGATTTGCACGGCTGTCAAGAAAGACAAATCACGATCCGAGCATATGGGCCGTGGAGCCAGATGGCCGTTGCCTGCGAACTCCGATGCAGGCCTGAGCCACAATCACGGTCGTCCGCACGGAGCGCACCGGGGTCTCGCTCGGAGGACCCCGGCAAGAAACACCCCCAGCCCACCCATTGGAGAGAATCGGGCCCCGATTCCCAGGCCCAAGCCCGGGTGGGTTGGCCGGGTGTCCCGGCCAACCGCGGGTTCATGCGGCCTCTTTCGGGCCCCAGGGGATCACCGCCTGCAGGGTCGGGTCGTCCTGATGCGCCGCCTGGCCGAGATTGGCATTGAACCCGTAGTCCCGGATCGTCAGCGTGAAATAGTCCGCGCCGGTCTCCCGGTTCTGTTTGCGCCAGATGCCGCCGCATTCGACGAGACGGCCGCGGGGCGAGCGTCCCAGCACCCGGTGGGTGGGTGCCATCGGATTGTCGCTGGTCACGGGTTCCACGGAGATGTCGAGATCGAAGGTCAGGGTCGAGATCGACCCGGTGCCTTTGGCGGTGCCGATCTCGGCGGCGTCAAATTTGATGCAGTTCGGGGTCATTGCGTGTCTCCTTGTCTGGTGTTGCAATGCCGGTGACCAAAGCAGGGCCCCCGAGGGACAGCACCGCAGGCGCAGCGCAGCGGAGAAGGGCAGGGGGGCGCACTTTTTGACCCGCGCGGAATGCCCGGCACGGGCAGGGGAAAAAGACGGGCCCCAACCTTTGCGGCTCCCAGGGTGCCCTGCCACCGGCAACGCTCAGCAACACCGGTCGGAGACGGGCCGGACCCCCGGACAACAACAGGTGCCCGCCACGATCAGCGCCAATGGCTTAGACAAGATCTGCGCCTCGGCAACGCATGTCGCCGGAACGCAAGAACAGCACGCCATCCCGCCTCTCGCCCGGGAACTTGCTAGCCTGGCTCCGGCACCGGTCATCGCCATGGGCCCGATGCCGTAAACCTTAGAGGCCGCTGCACTCAGGCTTAGCGCCAAGGCGATCCCGTGAGATATCAATCAGGGTTTCGGCACAGGTCGCAGCGGGCAGGCCACCTGTCTCAGCGCCATGCCCGGCGCGCCGGGTGTCAGGCTCCCGCCCAGCCACATGGGCCACCGGGGCGATCCATTGGCTGCAACGGCACGCCCCGGAGCTGCCGCAAGTGGCCACTCCACGCCCAACGGTCCTGACGACCCCCCCTGAGTGTTTCCCCGGTACCTCCCGTCGCGCAGCGACCCCCGCGCGGGCAGCGCCGGTCCGGCGGCGGGGCAGGGGGCATTCCTCTGCCCCGCCGCCGGACAATTTTGCTCCATCCCGTACCCGCGCTGGCCGGAGCAAAAAAAGACCCCGCCGGAGCGGGGCCAGGTGGTCTTCCCACGAAGGAAGGCTCAGAGGCAATCCGGGACCCAGATCGCCAGCTCGTCTTTCTGCTCGGAGGTCAGCCCCATGAGTTTCTGCGTGGTTGCATCGCCGATCAGCTTTTCCAGCTTCTCGGCCTTTTCCGCCTTCTTGAGCTTGCCGAAGGACACCACGCGCGCGTCGCGGGTATCGCAGTCGAGGAAGGTGCAGAGCAGGTCGGTCAGCACCCCGGCGGAGACGCGCGAAAAGAAATTCTCCGCCGTGGGCGTCCAGTGGGCACGGATATCGGCCTTGGCCTCGGCGGCGATGGCTGCAAAGAAACCTTCGTCCCCGGCCTGATCGGGTAGGGCGCGCGCGAAAGCTTCGGTGAGGACCGCGTTGCGGGCCTTCTTGCCGCTGGCCCGAAAGGCGGCGAAGGCCTCCTCCAGATCATCGACACGGGTACCGGTCTGCCACGCGGCGGTCGGGTCGAGACCGTGATCAAGCCGCGGCTCACGGTCAAACCCATCCTCGATGCTCGGGACGTTGTTGGGACGTCCGAGGCGCAGATCAAAGAGGCTTTCGAACGACCCGGAGGCTTCCGACAGGCCGAAGGCCAGAAGATCGAGCACAAGGTCCGGCTTGGCCAGAAGGGCCGATTGCACCGCCGCCAGCCGGATCGCCTGCATGTCGGTCCTCAGTTTCTGGGAGTAGGGCGATTTCGGCGCGGGGGCAGGGCGGTCGGGGGCTGTAAGAACGCCCGCCGCGAGGGCCACGTCCTTGTTTTCGGGGCGCACCAGACCGGCGGTGATCTCCACCTCACCCGATTGATTTACAAGGATAAGACAACCGGAGACGCGCTTCTGATCTTCGGTGTATGAGCCGTCGAGGGTGGATTGCAGATCGGCCAGCCGCGCCTCGCCGTCCGCGTCGAGCACACCCGCCTCGCACATCTCGGCCAGCCGGTCGTAATCCTCGGCCTCCGCGTCGCTCAGATCGCCCTCGACCGGGTAGAGCCGTGTCAGCTTGGCTTGGTCGATTTCATAGTAGTTGAGCCATGGCTCGCGTTTGGCCTCGGCCCAGAGCCAGCCCGCATCCGCCACCAACGCGGCACGGGCCGCCTCGAGCCGTTCGTCAAAGAGATCATCCAGCAGAGCCGGATCGGTGAAATAGACCGCCTGCGAAAACAGGTCCCGCGTAATCGCGCCGCCTGCGGCCTCATAGGCCTCTTGGCCGACAAAGAGCGCGCGCCGATCACTGCCGGTCACCGCTTCGGGGGTGAGCGCGGATTTCAGCTGCGCCTCCGAGATCGGCTGCCCCTTGATCTGCTCGAGAAGCGCGAGCGTCAACGCCGCATCCTCCGACAGGGTGAAGGCCTTGGCCGCGCCGAGGGTGATCTCGCCTGCGGCAAGCGCGTCAATGACCGGAGCGGGCAGGGCGGCAAGGGCCAGCCGCTGATAGACGCGGGCCTCGCTGGTGGCGAAGGCCAGCGCGATATCGGGCACCGTCGCGCCCTTGGCCGTCATTGCTCCAAAGGCGCGGATTTCATCCGCCGGGGTCAGGGCTTCACGCGCGGCATTTTCGGCATTGGCCCAGATGGCGGCTTCCTCGGCATCTTCGGTGATGCGCACCGGGACGGTGACCGGGGCCGGGGTTTCGGCCTCGGCGGCGATCTTCTGCAATGCCCGCAGGCGGCATCCGCCCGCGACGATCTCGACGCGGCCTTTCTTTGTGCGCAGGCCTGCAAGGTTCTGGATCAGTCCGAAGCGGGCGATACTGGCCGCAAGCGTATCGATATGGGCATCCGAGACGCTCTTGCGCGGATTGAGGTCCGAGAGCGTGAGGGCGTCCAGCGGCACCAGTTCGATGCTGCCTGTATCGGTGGGGATTGGGTCTTGCTTGGTCATGGGGAAGTCTCCTTTCGGTTTGGATGGACAGGGGCCGCCCTGCGCCCTCTGGGCGGCGCAGAAAGGCCTGTGGGTGGTAAAGGGTGGGGTAAGGGGCCGAAGACGCTCAGGGCGTCTCTGAGGCGCTGTCGGGTTACCACCAGCAGGAATAGACCACGGTTGATCCGGCCTGCACTTCGGCCCGCGCCCATGCACAGAAATCCAGATCATACGCGCGATAGTCTTGCGCCTGTTCGTCCTGAAACTGGTGGCCGTAGAAAAAGCCGCCGTCGCATTGGGGCAGAGTGCCGTCAGTGACGGCCTGTTCCAGACGGTCGATGTCCTCCGGCACGAGCCGCAACTCGCCGCAGTTGAGGTCGCTGGCCGAGAGGCCGGTGCGGGCGACATAGAGGGTTTCCATGAATGTCTGCAGCTTGGAATGCTTGCGCCAGACAAAGGCGGGCACTTCCCCTTCGTCTCCGCTTTCGGGTGTCTTGAGATAGGCATATTGGTCGAGGCCCATGGTCTCGCTCCTTTCCTTCGTGGTTGGCGCGGCATGGGTTTCTTGTGCATTGGCCCATTGTCCGCCTTGGGCGCGGGCCATCCCTGTCTCTGGCGTTCGGAAGACCCCCGCGTCTTCCGAAGGGCAGAGCAGGGAAGGGCATAGCCCGACCTGCGGCCGGGCGGCGGCGGGACACAGGGGGCCGAAGCGGTGAAATCGGGAGGGACCCGACGGCATCGACCGACGGGAGGCACCGGATTTCTCCGGCGGAGGCTGACGCGCCAGTGGCACCCGAGCCCCTGTTCGCGCCGTCGTTCGGATGTCAGGCGGAGGAAAAATGTAAAACCGTCGGGGGTGCCATAGCAGAGCGGCGGCACCCCCGTCGATTACCCCGTGATCGCGGGCAGGCCCGAGATTGCCTCTGTCCTGTGCCCGAAGGATCGTTACCCGGGAGGGCGGAGACACCATTGGCTCCGGGGCATCTTGTGCCCTAGAGCCTGCCCAGCCGTGCGATTGGCGGGCCAGTCAAGATGACAACGCCTCATGCACCTAACCGAGCGTCAGCACCATGTTGTCGGATAAGGCGAGGGGTGGAATGTGCAGGTTCTCCGGCGCAGGGCCTTTGCGAATACGACCCGCAGTATCGTAATGCGACCCGTGGCAGGGACAGAACCAGCCTCCGAAATCGCCCGCGCCATCGCCAAGCGGGACACATCCCAAATGCGTGCAGACACCGATCATCACCAGATAGGCGTCATGGCCCGGAATGGCGCGGTTCTCATCCCGCGCTGCGGCCTCGCCGGGAAGATTGGGATTGCGCGCATCGGTGTCCGGCAAGGCGGAGACCGCCTCTTCACGCGCTTGGGCGATCTCCGCTTGCGTCCGGTGGCGGATGAAAACGGGTTTTCCGCGCCAATTGACGGTCAGTTGCGTGCCTTCCGCAAGCCCGGACATATCCACCGAGATCCTCGCCAGGGCGCGCACATCCGCCGAGGGGTTCATCTGATTGATCAGCGGCCAGAGCGCCACACCGGAGGCGACCACGCCCGCGCCAGCAGTGGCATAGTACAGGAAATCCCTGCGTTCAGTGTCCTCGGTCGCATCCATAGCATCGCAAATGTGCAACCTTCCCGCACCGGAACGTCAACGCGGGTTTTGTACTGTTTTGTCTGCAACCCGGGGGCTGGCGGATGGAAACTGTGGCGGATCATCGGCTCAATGGTGGGGTGGTGCGCCTTTTGCCATCATGAGATGATGCTCCTGGTGATGCGCGCCGATGGTCATCAGACCGAAGAACCCAAGACCCTGTATCTGGTCGGAATCGCCATCGACGAGCAGGGCAACACCATCCCCGAGATCCTCTGTCGTGACCTCCCAACCTGTCTCGGCAGCCAGGAACGGCGCATGGGCAGGCACCATGGCGCGAATGGCCTCGAGAACGCGCGGTGCCCCCCGGATTTCGAACCGGATACCGGCGGGCCGCACACTGCGGGTAACCTCGGCCTCCATCGTCAAAAGCTCCATGTCCACCAGATGTCGCCTCAGGGCCGCAATATCGACATTTGCCCAATCGGTGGCGGGATCGGCGCGCAGGAGCGCCACGATCTCGGCCATGGCGGCAAAGGCTGATTGCCCGGTTTCCTGCGGACCCGGCATCGCATGCCCGGTCGCGGAATGGCTGTGCTGGGCCGCGACGGGTCCAGACAATGACAGGGCAAGCAGGAGAGCAACAAGGCGCATGGCGAGATCCTTTTGAACGGCACGATACCCGTTTTTCCTAGCACGCAGGCCTGCTCTAGAATATGATTTCAATCATATGCTGCCAGAGCCCTACGACCTTCTCCCGACAACTGCGCGTCAGGGGACTGGCCACGATCGCCAGCGTCATCAGCGCCACGACCAGAAGCGGACCAAGAAGACCAGCCGCCTCGATCCAAAGGCGCAGGTCGTCGCGCTCCGGCAGATCGGCATCGAGCCCCGCAAGGTCCGGACGCGCCAGGACGAGAAGCAAGAGCCCCAGAAGGACAAGAACAACGACACGCACCATGGCCTACCTCGTATAAAGCAGCACAAGAAAGGCTGCCGCCATCAGGTCAAAGACGACGCAAAACGGGATGTACCAGTGTGGGACCCGGGCGAGGCGGACCGCATTGTGATGGGCAAGATCCCACAGCGCATGGAGCGCGAGGCCCAGAGGCAGGGCTGCCCAATGCCAGAGAAGGCCCGACACGGCCGCTGCCCCGAAGAAAAGGGCGACGCCGAGCTCGGACCAGAACACGGAGCGACGGCCATCGGCGGCACCGAACCCGATATAGGCCCCGCCGATCAGGGCCAGTGTGACCGCTGCCAAGGCAAGCGAGTCTGCCTGTTCCAGGAGGAGGTGGGCGGGCATTGTAACCACAAAAAGCGCAAACCCGATCCACGCGGGTGCCGCCACGGTCTTGTGCACCGATTGGGCGGGATGTTGCCCCGGTGTGTCTTGTCGTGTGTTTGTCATGCTGGGTTGAATGGGGCTTCCAGCTACTGGAAGGTCAAGACATGTCTGGGTCATTGATACATATTGCGACAAACGAAATGCGGGCCTTTCCCGAAAAATAAATCTATTGTGCGCCTCATGATTTATAAACCGATGACACCGAAGAGAATCCATAGCTATTTCCAAGGATACCCAAATGCGAAATGGTTCGGTGTGCTCTTTGGAACTCTACTCGCTGCGCTTCTCACTGCGAGTGCGAGTTTAGCAACCGCACAAACCGAAGTGCGGCTCTTTGAACGGGTCGAAGAAATTACGGCAGTAACCACACCTGGTGCGCACGAACCATCTCTGACTAGTCAGAACGGTGCGCTTTATTTGAGCTGGATGGAACACGAGCAAGGTCAAACAAAAGTGATGATGTCCAGCGGTTCAAATCACAGCTGGACCGAACCGAGCATTGTCCATCAGAGCGCTGATCTTTTTGTAAATTGGGCCGACTCCCCAAGCATCGCGGTTTTTCCTGACAACACAATTGCCGTGCATTGGCTACGTGAAATCGGAGCGTCCGGCTATGATTACCGTATTGAAATCGCGCTGTCCCATGACCACGGCGAAACTTGGAGCGAACCAGTGATCCCGCACGGGGATCGATCATTCTCACAGCATGGCTTTGTATCATTACTGCCCATCGGTTCAAACAATATGGTCGTTGTTTGGCTTGACGGTCGAGCCTATGGAAAGAACAGGGGCAAAGCAACGGCTTTGCCTGATGCGATGCAGCTCCGCGCCACAACACTGAGCAGCGACGCACGGCTTGGACGGGATGTGGCAATAGACATGCAAACCTGCTCGTGTTGTCAGACCAGCATGGCTGCGACACGCGACGGCGAAGTCCTCGCAGCGTACCGCGATCGAACTGAGGGTGAGATCCGGGATATTGCCGTCGCTCGGCTGACGAAGGATGGATGGCAGCCACCGGTTCGAGTGCATGACGATGGTTGGGAGTTGGCAGGATGTCCCGTAAATGGACCAGCAATCTTGACACACGAAGATCGTGTGGCCGTTGCCTGGTTCACCGGTGCGGATGACGTCGCTGTGGTGCATGTGGCCTTCTCCGACGATGCTGGCCACAGCTTTGCGGAACCTGCCCGGATCGATCTGGGCAATCCGGTCGGCAGAGTGGATGTTGAGATGATCGAAAACGGGATGGCTGTGGTCTCTTGGGTCGAATGGACCAAGGGCCACGAGGCGCTCATGGTATGCCAAATCACGAGCGAAACAGGCTGTCTGGCCCGCGAGGTAGTTGCCATCAACACGGGCGGTGCATCAATGAACTTCCCGAAGATGGCTCGGCTTGGTCGCGACATATACTTCGCGTGGACCCAACCTGATGGCACTGGCGACAGCATTGCGATGCGGCGGGCCACCTTGATGGGCCTTGATTGATGATGGCGACCCCACCACGCATTCTTGTGGTCGATGATCATGCCGAGATCCGGCATTCCGTGACACGCTACCTGAAGATAAACGGGATGCGGGCGACAGGGGCAAAAAGTGCTGCCGATATGGATGCGCAACTGAAGGATTACACATTCGATCTGATCGTGCTCGACATCATGATGCCGGGCGAGGACGGGCTGGCAGCCTGTGCAAGGTTGCGGCGTCAGCACCAAAGTATTCCAATTCTCATGTTGACGGCACTTGGCGAGGATGATGATCGGATCAAGGGTCTCGACACGGGTGCGGATGACTATCTCGCCAAACCGTTCAATCCTGGCGAATTACTTGCCAGGATCAACGCAATCCTCCGGCGCGCGGGCGTTGGATACACTCTGCACGGAGGTGGATTTGCGGGCAAGCGGGTCACGTTTTCTGGGGTCATATTCGATCATGACGCCCGTCAAGTTACTCGTTCTGATGGAAGGATCGAAGCTTTGACGACAGCAGAGGCAAAGCTGCTGGCCGTCTTCCTGAAAAACCCACGAATAGTGATGAGCCGTGATGAGCTGCTCGAGTTGAGCGCAGGGCGTAAAGCAGGACCATTTGACAGGACCATCGACAATCAAGTGTCGCGGTTGCGACGAAAAATTGAAGCCGATGTTCTTCGACCTCGTATCATTTCGACAGTGCGCAACGGCGGTTATTGTCTGAACAGTGACGTGGAGAGCCATGCATGAAGCGCATGGGATTCCGCACACAGATCGCAATTTTGGTCGTATCAGTTCTATTCGTGGCGCAGGTCGTTGGTCTTTGGCTTTTTGTGGATGAACGGTCTCTTGCAGTTCAGGCGGCTATCGGCAGTGAGGCCGCTGGGCGCGCCGCGAATGTTGCGCGTCTTATCGAGGAAGCACCGAGCGATCTACGACAGCAAATCGTTGTTGCCGCAAATTCGCCGCTCGTGCGGTTTGACCTCGAAAACGAACCAGCCGTCGTACACACAGATCACAATGTTAATGGAGCCGTGGAAGCCCGAATTCGCGCACTCCTGAACGATGAATACAGCCGTGATATCCGCGTTGAGGTCCATGAAATCGAACAGGGTCTTCTGCCGCTGCCGAACCTCTCGCCGGAAATGGCAGAGATGCACGCCGAGATGATGCAGGGCACGCTCGCGGCTATCGAGATGGAGGTCTCGATCTCCATTGCCGGGGGCCAATGGCTGAACGTCGCCACCCGTTTCGAGCGACCGCCAATTCAATGGTCTTGGGCGTCCACGCTTTCCTTCGTGCTGACGGCAGGGGTGTTACTCTTGGCTATATTCTGGTTTCTGCTCACGCGCCTGACGCGGCCATTGAATGAACTTGCCGCCGCCGCAGAGGAGTTCGGGCGCGGTGGCGGGCAAGAACCACTCACGGCGGCCGGACCGAACGAGGTACGGAACCTGACGATGGCGTTCAATGAAATGCAAGCCCGTCTGGCCCGTTTCGTCTCGGATCGGACGCAGATGCTGGCCGCATTGGCACATGATTTGAGATCGCCACTCACGGCCCTGCGCGTTCATGCCGAGATGGTAGAGGATCCGGAGACCAAAAGCGGCATGACAGTTTCGCTCGACGAAATGCAGGACATGGTAGAAGCCACGCTCGCCTATGCCCGTGGCGTAGGACGGGACGAGCACCTGCAGGCAATCGAGATCACCGAGTACCTGACCGACATCAAACACCAGACGCATGGTGCGCTGGACCTGAAACCGGGATCTGGGGCGATGGTGCACATCAAGCCAGTGGCCTTGCGCCGAGCCTTGCGCAATCTAATCGACAACGCGCAACGGTATGGGTGTAACCCGACGCTGTCTTGGCGCGTGTCAGCCGAAAGTTTGGAGATCGTGGTCGACGACGATGGGCCCGGGATCCCCGAAGACCGTTTGCGCGATGTGTTCCAGCCATTCCTCCGCCTGGAACAATCGCGCTCTCATGAGACGGGCGGACATGGGCTGGGCCTCTCGATCGCGCGAAGCATCGTTCTGGAACACGGCGGTACCATCACCCTTTCGAACCGAAAAGATGGCGGGCTTTGCGCGCGAGTCGCCTTGCCGATGACAATGCTCCGGGCCGCAACGATACCGACAGCCGAGCACACAGAAACAGAATTGGACAGCGGATTTTCAACACGGATCAAAAAGGCGTGAAGCTGTCGTCTGACAGATGCGTTGTTACATATCCTTACAAAAAACTGCGCCGCGCGGCGTTCCTTTAGTACCTGAATTTGAGTAGATACCCTGTCGTTGGACATGGAAATGAGGCAGACCCATGCAGGCAAGAAACCGATCTTCCTTCACCCGTCGCGGCTTCGCACGTGCGATCGGGGCTACGATTCTCTTCTCGCCCTCTCTTGTCAGCTCTCAGACAGTCGACCCGGTGCGGCGCAATGTGTCGTCCTTCCAGACCCACAACTGGCAGGATCACTTCGATACGCTCGGCGTCGGTTTGATCATCTCGGATACCGGCTCAAAAGCTCTTCAGCATTGGACGGCCGATGGGGAAATGCGTCTCTACCCGACATCAGTTCCCTTGTCAGAGGACTTGACACGGCTCGGGTACACAGAGGTTGTGGAGAAGCGAGAAAACCCAAGTTGGGCACCAACACCGTCCATGCGCGAGCGCAATCCCGAGTGGCCCGCCGTAATCCCGGGCGGCGATCCTGCTAACCCTCTCGGGACGCGCGCGCTCTACTTGTCCTGGCAGTACTACCGTATTCACGGCACTCAGGACACGCGCAAGATTGGACGACGATCGTCCAACGGCTGCATCGGTCTTTACAATGAACACATCGAAGAGGTGTTCGAGCGCGTCCCTGTTGGCACGAAGGTCAGGTTGATTTGATCGGGCGCTACGCTGTCTTTGCCGTTGCTATTGCAGTCGTTCTCGGAATTGGCTTTTGGTGGACAGTGCCAGGCCGGGACGACGTGTCATCCACTTCGGACGAACCGGTGAGCACAGGTGCGGCGATAGTTGCGGTTGCTGTCCCGGAGACGCTCTCGGCCAATGCGGAGATCGGCAAACTGGCCTATGATGCGAAATGTGCAGTCTGTCATGGCGCAGATGCCGCCGGGCAGGACGGTGCGGCCCCTCCGCTTGTGCACAAGATCTACGAACCCAGTCACCATGGGGAAGCCGCATTCCTTCTGGCGGCCAAGAATGGTGTTCGTGCGCATCATTGGCGCTTTGGGAACATGCCGACGGTCGAAGGTGTCACTGATGGCGATGTGAAAATGATCGTGACCTATGTTCGTGAGTTGCAGCGCGCGAACGGCATAAACTGAACCAGCAAATCGACGAAGGACGACCCGTGAAATACAGATTCGCACTAACAATCTTTTTAGCGCTGACCAGCGCGCAAGCGCTCGCCCATTCGGAAAAGGAGAGCACAACACCAGCCAACGGTGCCGTTGTTGAAGACGTTCCGGAAACCATTGGGTTGCGGTTCACCGACGGGATGCGCTTGACCAAGGTCGAGATGATCTATGCAAGTTCAGCACCGAAAACGCTGGAGGTTAGTTCGCAGTCTGGTTTTCTCAAGGAATTCTCGCTTCCACTTATCTCAATGGGGACGGGCATCTATCAAATCGACTGGCGCGGTCTAGGTATCGATGGGCATCCAATGAATGGCACCTTTTCCTTCGAGGTAAAGTGAGCCGTGATTGATGCATGGGGCTTAGCCGCGATCGGAGCAAAGTTCTTGCTCTATCTTGGTGTGTTGGTAAGTGGTGGGCTTGTTCTGTGCCGCCAAATGTTCGCAGAACAAATGCAATGCATAGATCGTTTCACTAGGACGTGTGTGATGGCATTCGCCACATTGGGGTTGGCAATGGCTGTTATAGGGTTCTTGTTACGTGGAGCCGTGCTGTTGGGAGACATCGCTGGCATGATTGATGTCCCTATCTTGCTGCTACTCTGGGAGACCCCACCTGGCGACGCGCTCATGTTGCGCGTTCTCGGTTTGAGCGCCGTACTCTTGGGATCGTATTTAGGGGGACAGTGGTTGTGGGTTGCGGTCTTGGGAACTGCGGTCGCGATCTGGAGTTTTTGTGCAATCGGTCATGTGGCCATCGAAGAGCTGTTCTGGCTTCAGGTTGTATTGTTTTTGCATTTATTTACCGCTGCTTTCTGGATCGGTGTTTTGCCACCGCTCCTCCGACTTTCCCGTTCGCACGAGAGGCTGGTATCGGCTGCCGGACTTGGGCATCGCTTTGGTCAAGTTGCTGTTGTCTCGGTGCCAGTCTTGCTGCTTGCCGGCGTGATCATGACTTGGCAACTAGTTGGGTCGATATCGGCTATGTTTGAGACCAGTTACGGTTTGACGCTACTGGCTAAGACTGCAGCAGTCGTTGTGCTTCTGACCCTCGGTGCAATCAACAAAACGCGCCTCGTGCCATCCCTGCAGAGAGGCGATGAGAAAGCTGGGCCGCACCTTGCAAGATCGATTTCTCTCGAATGGGTTTGTATCGGTGTCATCTTGCTTGCCACGGCTGTCTTCACCTCAATACTAACGGTGCCATCATGAAACTTTCAAAACGCGACTTCCTTCGCATGAGTGCTGCCGGTTTGGTGTGCATGCCGAATTCACTGCTCGCGCAGACAGACATGCGCGCGGTGACAGCCCGGGTCGCAGATATACAGCTTTTGCCTGATGACTACGGAAAAACACAGATCTGGGGGTTCGATGGTATCGCGCCGGGCCCGGAGATCCGGGTTACGCAAGGTGCACGGGTACAGAGACGGGTCATCAATGACTTACCCGATCCGACATCGACCCATTGGCACGGAATCCGCATCGACAATGCGATGGATGGGGTGGCCGGTCTGACGCAAGAGGCCATTCGCCCCGGGGACAGCTTTGACTATGATTTCGTTGTCCCCGATGCGGGCACCTACTGGTATCACGCGCACAACCGCTCGTTCGAGCAGGTCGCACGCGGTCTTCAGGGTGCGCTGATCGTCGAAGAGCCGGAGCAGATCGATATCGACCGGGAAGAAGTCCTGATCCTCGACGATTGGCGCATCGATCCGGAGACAGCCCAGATTGCGGATACATTCGGGGCGATGCATGACCTCAGCCATGCCGGGCGCCTCGGGAACTACATCACGACGAACGGCGTCTACAATCTCGCAAAGACCGTGAAACGGCATGAGCGGCTGCGTCTGCGGCTGATCAATGCGTCCAACGCGCGGATTTTCAAACTCGCGCTGGAGGGGCTCGAAGGCTGGATTGTGGCCATGGACGGGATGCCGCTGGCCGTGCCGCAACCCGTGGAAGGTTCATTCCTGCTGTCATCGGCACAACGGGTGGACCTGATCGTCGACGTGACCGCAGAGGTCGGCAGCGCGGGCCATATCGTGCAATTGAGCCGCGATGAAAGCTTTTCTCAGGTGGCCTTCGAAGTGACTGGCGACGGCACACGCGCGCGGCGCGAAACGCCTCTACCCCTGCCGCTGAATGCCCATGCCATGCCCGATCTGGCATCGGCAAGGGACATCGCATTGCTGATGGAAGGGGGGGCCATGGGCGGCATGCGCGGTGCCATGATGGGCGGGCGGATGTCTTCGATGCGCGACATGATGGAGACAGGAAACTTCTGGGCCTTCAATGGCGCGGTGGGGGGCATGGATGGTCCAGCACTGGCGGAACTGTCGCGTGGCGAAACCGTTCGGCTGAAGATCACCAATGACACGTCGTTTCCGCATGCCATGCATCTTCATGGCATGCATTTTCACGAGATCGCACCCGATGGCAGCCTCGGCGCGCTGCGCGACACCACGCTGCTCGACCGGGGCGAAGTGCGCGACATTGCCTTCGTGGCAGACAACCCCGGAAAATGGCTGCTGCATTGCCATATGCTGTCCCACGCAGCGTCCGGCATGATGACATGGGTTAATGTGGCATGAGAGGTCTGGCTGCCATCCTCGGGATTGGCGTCCTGGCGTCTCTCGGGGCAGGGGCCTATGTCTGGACCGGGTCTGCCGATGACGGCCAAGGCGGGGTGATGCCGGAGAGCGTCGATCTCGTCGCCGGCAAGGCGCTTTATGCCGAGACCTGTGCCGCGTGCCATGGGGCCAATCTGGAGGGTCAGGACAACTGGCGGAGTCCGGGCGAGGACGGTCGGCTGCCGGCACCTCCCCATGATGAAACCGGTCACACCTGGCATCACGGGGACCAGGTTCTGTTTGACTACACGAAGCTTGGGGGCCGAGCAGTGATGGCCGCTCAGGGCATGGAGTTCGACAGCGGCATGCCCGGTTTCGGCGACCAACTTTCCGATCAGGAAATCTGGAATGTCCTCGGGTACATCAAGTCAACCTGGCCCGAGGAAATACAGGACATGCAAGCCGCGCGCACCAATGGCGTGCCGGTGAACTAGGAGAACGCTCATGAAGATCGCAATGGCAATCTCACTGGTCGCCACTCTGCTTGCTCCACTCGCGTCTCATGCTGACGCACTCAGCGAAGACCGGGTCAAGGAATTGGTTCTGGAGGCCATCCGCGAAAACCCAGAAATTGTCCTCGAGGCGGTTCAGATCATTGAACGGCGTGAACAGGAGCGGCAGGCCGCCGCAGCGGCGAGTGTCCTCTCCGAAAACCGCGATCTCCTCGAGAACGACCCGAACGCGCCGGTTCTCGGAAATCCAGACGGCGACGTCACGGTCGTGGAGTTCTTCGATTACAACTGTCCCTATTGTCGTCGGGTGAAGCCGCATATCGAAGCGCTCTTGGACGAAGATCCCAATGTGAGGCTGGTCTATCGCGAGTGGCCGATCCTCGGTGATGGCTCGGTGTTTGCCGCGCGCGCCGCATTGGCCGCGCGAGAGCAGGGCAAATACGAGGAATTCCACTGGGCGTTGATGGGCATGCAAGGCCGGGCCGAGGAAGCGTCCGTCATCCAGGTCGCACAGGAGATTGGTTTGGATATCGCGCAGCTGCGACGGGACATGCAGGCGCCTGAGATCGATGCCCATATCGCGGCGTCAATGGAGATGAGCCGCGCGCTCGGCTTCAATGGCACACCATCCTTTGTGATCGGAGACGCGCTGGTTCCAGGGGTCATCGAGGCCGATCAGATGATCCGTCTTGCGCAGGAGGCACGCGTCGCAGGTCAATAGTTTCCGGACAATGGCCGAACAGACACAGTCAAAACGAGTGAAAGAGGTACTTTGATGGCCAAACTGACGCGTCGGCACTTTGTGGTAGGGTCTGCAATGCTCTTTTCGGCACCGCTCGCCACGTCGATATCTGCAGCGCCCACGTCTCCGCGCGCAATGTGGGATGTCTGGGATGCGCAAGTCACACCCCTAGGCTTTGACCCCTCAACTTCCAATCTGTGGGGGGTTCATCCGCGTTTCCTACCGGTTCGGGTGGAGGCAAAGGCGGGCCTTGTTCCAGGTGACATCCATGTCGATGCCGTTGCGCGCTACTTGTATCATATCGAGCCGAACGGCAGCACGGCGATGCGCTATGGCGTGGCCATCGCACGCGGGACATTGTACGAGCCGGGTGTCTACACGGTCCAGCGTAAAGCCAAGTGGCTCACTTGGCGTCCAACGGACGACATGATCGAACGCGACCCGGACCTTTATGCACAGCATGCGGAGGGGATGGACGCGGGGCCAACCAATCCATTGGGATCCCGTGCGCTTTATCTCTACGTGGGGAACCGGGACACTTATAGGCGTATTTATGGATCGCCTGAGCCGCGTTCGATCGGAGGTCGTGCGAGTTCGGGGTGCGTACGCATGATCATGGCACATATCAACGATCTCTATCCCAACGTGGAAACGGGCAAGACCGCTCACCTGTATCCGCCCGAAGATGCGATCGGTGGCTAAATGGGCGCCTTGATGTCGCTCAGAGCATCTTGGAATAGCTCACCGCCTGGCAGATTGGATTGCCCTGTGAAGTTCTGAGCGGCAACCAAGTCGCTTAGACAGGGCCGTTGTGCATATACCAGAAGCAACTGTCATTCGGATCAAGCCGTACCTTGTTGAGGTTCTGGTATGGCGCAGCGAGACCGACGAGTGGTTCAGGCAATTCGGTGAAGGCACCGTCCGCATCAACCGCCGGCGTCGTGGCACATCCGGTCAGCAAATACGCACCAAAAATCAGGCCCAACGCCTTAGAGGTCGCGTTCATCCGGATTTTCAATCCTCCGGACCTTCTCCCAGAGCGGTCGCCGGATAACCAGCTTCCGCAAGAACCTGAAGCAGGGCAGCCGTGGAGACTATCGAGTCGATCTCTGTCGCGTGTGTAGCCAAATCCGTCCGGATGGTTGCTGACGGGTCTGCGGCCTTTACCGCTTTCTCGATTGCAGCGACGCAATGGCCGCAGCTCATCTCTGGGACGTGAAATTTCATGGCGCATCCTTTTCTCACCAGTTGAAAATAGAGGTTCCAGTTGGTGGAAGGTCAAGCGTCCGTTGATGTCGGGACAGAAGTTTTTGCGGCGATGGTTGCGTTGCTGTTCGATGACTTGCTGCCTCCATGACAAGACTTTCCCATGAAGAAGAACATCACGCCATGTGCGCCGAGGCAAAGGACGATTGGGGCTAGAACGCCCAAACTGTTCTGCAAGCCAGAAAGTGTGCCGCCTCGGGAAAAGAAAACGAGCAGTGGAAGCAGCATCACAGCGCAGCACACCCACATGCCGACGTGCATCATCTTTGAATTCTGCGGCTGCTTTTCTTGATCTGGCATATTCACCGAACATACTCCTTCTTCGGAGATAGCGCACCAATCGCTCGTGCGACAAGTTTACAAATCGATACATTTCAATCGGAAACAGAGGGTTAGAGAGACTGTAGGTTGATGCTGTGCCGGTTGAAAAAGAAATCTCCGATAAACCCCTTGAGCTTCCAGTGACTGGAAGCCCTATATCTGCCTCGAGTACGCAATCGAGGTAACATGCCATGACCGACACCAGCCAAACAACGCTCAGCATCGAAGGCATGACCTGTGCATCCTGCGTGGGGCGTGTTGAAAAGGCCTTGGCGGGGCTCGACGGGGTTTCCGAAGTCGCCGTCAACCTCGCATCCGAAACGGCGCGCCTTTCGCTGGATGATCCGTCTCGCCTTACCGACGCCACGCAGGCGCTTGCCTCCTTGGGCTATCCGGCGCGGACATCCAAGGTCACCTTGAACATTGCGTCCATGTCCTGCGCATCCTGCGTCGGGCGGGTGGACAAGGCACTGGCGGACGTGCCCGGAGTGCTTTCCGTCAACGTGAACCTGGCGGCAGAAACGGCGACGGTCGAGTATCTCGAGGGCGCAGTGTCCTTGGGCGACTTGATGGCCGCATCGGCGGCGATTGGTTATCCGGCCGAGATTGCAGAGGCGCAGGCGAGCCAGTCTCGCGTCGCACGCAAGGCAGAAGAAGCCGACGGACTGCGCCGCAGCGTCCTTTTGGCAGGAATTCTAACGCTCCCGGTCTTCATTCTAGAAATGGGCTCCCATCTTGTTCCGGCATTTCATCACATGGTGATGACGACGATTGGTCTCCAAACGTCTTGGATCATCCAGTTCGTCCTCGCAACACTCGTCCTCTTCGGGCCGGGACGCCATTTCTACACCAAGGGGTTTCCCGCGCTTTTCAAGGGCGCGCCGGACATGAACAGCCTCGTCGCCGTCGGCACCGGCGCGGCCTGGGGATATTCGGTGGTCGCAACCTTTCTTCCCGGACTTTTGCCAGAAGGGGTGCGTGCGGTCTATTTCGAGGCCGCTGCGGTCATCGTCGTCCTTATTTTGATTGGCCGATGGCTCGAAGCACGCGCCAAGGGCCGCACCGGCGCTGCGATTCAGGCTCTGCTGGGCCTGCAGGTCCGCACCGCGCGCGTCATTCGGGGTGGTGAGACGGTGGAGGTCGATGTCGATGCACTTGCCGTCGGCGATGTGATCCTGGTCCGACCGGGTGAGCGGATCCCTGTGGACGGCGAGGTTACCGAGGGATCCAGCAATGTGGATGAGAGCATGATTACCGGAGAGCCTGTGCCCGTGCAGAAGGCTGCAGGTGCGGCGGTAACGGGCGGGACCGTCAACGGCACCGGGAGCCTGACGTTCAAGGCCGCACGGGTCGGGTCGGATACCACGCTCGCACAGATCATCCGCATGGTCGAGGAAGCTCAAGGCGCCAAACTGCCCATCCAGGGCCTTGTTGACCGCGTGACCCTGTGGTTCGTGCCTGCGGTCATGATGCTCTCGGCGCTCACGGTGGCGGTCTGGTTGCTTGTCGGACCGGACCCGGCTTTGACCTTTGCGCTGGTGGCCGGCGTCTCGGTTCTGATCATCGCCTGTCCCTGCGCCATGGGCTTGGCCACGCCCACGTCGATCATGATGGGCACCGGGCGCGCCGCAGAGATGGGGGTCTTGTTCCGTAAGGGTGATGCACTCCAGGCCTTGTCCGAAGTCGATGTCATCGCACTCGACAAGACGGGGACTGTCACCGAAGGTCAGCCGTCGCTGACCGATCTGGTCACCACCGACGGTTTGGACCGAGACAGGGTGCTGAGCATGATCGCTGCCGTGGAGGCCCAGTCTGAGCATCCCATCGCCGAAGCCATTGTGCGCGGCTCGTGGGCCGAAGGGATCGCCATTCCGAGTGCTACGGGCTTCCGGTCGATCACGGGTTATGGCGTCGCCGCGACCGTCGAAGGTCAGGAGGTGATGGTAGGCGCGGACCGTTATATGTCCCGCGAAGGGATCGAAATCGCCGCCTTGGTCGAAACGGAAGCCGAGCTGGCAGAGCGGGGCCGGACAGCGCTTTATGCGGCTATCGACGGCAAACTGGCCGCAGTGATCGCCGTGGCAGACCCCGTGAAACCCGCCAGCCAGGAAGCCATTGCAGCCCTGCACGCGCGCGGTTTCAAGGTTGCGATGATCACCGGAGACAAACGCGAGACGGCGGAGGCTATCGCGCGCGAAACCGGAATCGACCACGTGATCGCGGGTGTCCTGCCGGATGGCAAGGTCGCAGCTCTCGACGATCTGCGCGCGGGAGACCGAAAGATTGCTTTCGTGGGCGACGGCATCAATGATGCACCGGCCCTGGCCCATGCGGATGTCGGAATCGCCATCGGCACCGGAACCGATGTCGCCATCGAATCCGCCGATGTGGTCTTGATGTCAGGCGATCTGCGCGGCGTGGTGAATGCGGTCGAGGTTTCCAGGCGCACCATGTCGAATATTCGCCAGAACCTCGTCTGGGCCTTCGGGTATAATGTTGCGCTGATCCCGGTCGCCGCCGGGGTTCTCTATCCGGCCTTTGGTCTGCTTCTTTCCCCGGTTTTCGCGGCGGGTGCGATGGCCCTGTCATCGGTATCGGTTCTGACAAACGCCCTGCGTCTGCGCCGCATCGCGCCGGCCTTGCGTGAAGACAGAGACGTCACCGCACCACGGATCAGTGCACAGACCCAACCCGCAGAATAGGAGGATCGTCTCATGAACATTGGAGAAGTCGCGGAGCGGTCCGGCATCCCGCCTAAAACCATCCGCTACTACGAGGATATAGGTCTGGTCAGACCGCAGCGCAGCGGCAACGGATACCGCGCGTTCCGCGAGACCGATCTGCACAAGCTTGCGTTCCTGGGTCGCGCGCGCGCGCTCGGGTTCTCGATCGAGGATTGCCGCAATCTCTTGAGCCTTTACGAGGATGAAACGCGGGAAAGTGCCCAGGTAAAGACCATCGCTGAAGAGCACCTGAGCGCAATCGACGACAAAATCGCTCAGCTTCAAGAGATGCGCGAGACCTTGTCGCATCTCGTCGAGGCCTGCCACGGCGACCACCGACCGGATTGCCCGATCTTGAAGGATCTTTCTGGTGCGCTCGCTGGATGCAAACCAACGACCGGAAGAAGCGCGGATTAGTGCAACGTTTTCCAAATTCCTCTTTTCGTTGGCGAAATCCCTTGGAACCATCCAGTGCTGGAAGGTTGTTCAGTTGATAAGTGCGAAAAAGACAGGAGGGAACACATGTCGGTCGGACAAGAATTCACCAGCCATTCTAGCAGCGGTGGGCCGCTGGTTCACTGTCTGTACGAACCCGATACCGGGTCGTGGCAATACATCTGTGCGGATCCCGCCACTGGAAAGTGCGCAATCATTGATCCGGTGCTGGATTTCGATCCCGCCCATGCCCGCACGTCAACCGAGTCTGCGGAAAAGCTTTTGGGGATCGTGAAGCAGCACGGCTACGACGTGCAATGGATCCTCGACACACATCCGCATGCCGACCACCTGACCGCCGGACGGTGGCTGGCGGACTGCACCGGTGCGCCGCATGTCATAGGAGAAAAGGTCACCGAGATCGCGAAGCTTTGGCGGGACTATTATCATCTGCCTGACGCTTTTCCGGTGGCAGATGATTTCGACCGTCTGCTTCCCGAGGGCATCGATTTCTCCATCGGTGAACTTGGTGTCAAAGTCCTGCTTTCGGCAGGACACACGCTTGGCTCTGTCAGCTATGTCGTTGACGATGCGGCGTTCGTGCATGACGCGTTAATGCATGTCGATGTGGGGACCGCGCGCGCAGACTTTCCGGGTGGCAGCACCGGAGAGATTTGGGACTTGATACAAGAAATTCTGTCGTTGCCAGAAAACACACGTCTTTTTATCGGTCACGACTACGGGGCCGATAAACGCGAGAGACCGGCCTGTGAGGCAACTGTCGCCCAACACCGGACCGACAATCCGCACGTCGGCGGCAATCAGTCGAAAGAGGCGTTCATCAAACTGCGGGAAGAGCGCGACGCGACGCTGGGGCTACCCGATCGCGTGCTCTTTGCCTTGCAAGTCAACCTGCGTGGTGGGCGTCTTCCACCTGCCGAGGCAGACGGAAATTCCTATTTCAAGATTCCTGCAAACAAATTCTGAGGAGAAGAAATGAAGAAAGAAATGGTTGATAGTGGCGCCCTCGAAACCTGGACGCCGGAAGAGGTTGAAGCAGCCTTGCGCAAGGGTGAGATCGTCCTCGAGGATGTCCGCAAGCCGGCCGAGTATACATTTGAGCACGTCGAGGGTGCCTTGCTTCTGCCCATGGCGTTTTTCGATCCGCGATTCTTGCCGGAAGACAACGAACAGCGACTTATTCTGATGTGTGGTTCGTCGGCGCGATTAGAGATGATGGCGCGAAAAACGCTGCAATCCGGCGCAAAACGGATCGCCCATCTGGAAGGAGGGTTTGGCGCGTGGAAAGACGCAAAGCTGGATTATGTCGCGGCGGATATGGCCAGTGGTGCGCCTGTACGGAAATCAGTCAAATAGCATAGGCTAGGGTACGGTAACGGATCGCGGATTGAGCGCTGTCCCTGATCACTATCCTGTTCTTCTCGCACGCCAGAGACGGCCGCGCAAAGCAACCGAACAGAGATCAACAAATGCTTCAATCAATGCTTCTTGCGGCGCTTCTCATCCTTGCGTGCACAGCAATTCATTGCAGCGCTCTTCGTTTTGCAACGCTCATGTTGATCCGGCAGCGCACCCCAAAAGATGTTTATTCATCTCAGTCTCGCTGATCACCGCAGCGCACATCATAGAGGCGGCCATCTACGCCTCGGCCTTCTGGGTTGCTGTGCACCAGATTGACATTGGCTCTTTGCAATTGGCGCAGGATCCCACAGAGAACTTGTACCCCATGGATTATTTCTATTTCGCGCTTGTGAACCTCACGACGCTTGGCCGGGGTGATCTTCAACCATCAGGTCATTTTCGGTTCCTGACTGGTATTAGCGCGTTTCATGGCTTTCTGCTTATCACTGCGTCGGGTGGCTATTTGCTGCAGGTGATGTCTGGAAAGAACCCTTTCCGAAAATAAATTTGAACCGTTGGGAACCCTCCAGCGCTGGAGCCTAGTTTTGGATGAAAGCGAAAGGAACTCCTATGTCAGATTCAACATATCAAAATCATTCGAGAGTTGAGGGTGAAGAAAGCAATAAGGCGCACTGCAAGTCATCGTATGGCCGCTTTCTCGCAATGGTTGGTACGTCAACCGCCATCATGTTCGGGTTGATGTACCTCAACTCCTACTCACTTGAGCACATCTATTGGAGCGAGACGCGTTTCTACATGACATTTGTCATGGGCGCGACGATGGCAGTCGTGATGCTTCTTTTCATGTGGGGCATGTACAAAAACATGGCAGCCAATGTTGCCATCCTTGCAGGCTCTGCAGTGATGTTTGCTGGCGCGCTCTGGCTCGTGCGCAGCCAGGAGACCGTGCAAGATGAAAGCTGGATGAGTGCCATGATCCCCCACCATTCGATCGCCATCATGACAAGTGAGAGAGCCGAAATCACCGACCCACGTGTCAAAGTCCTCGCTGAAGAAATTGTCGTGGCTCAAGATCGGGAAATCGCGGAGATGCGCTTCTTGCTGGCTGACATCGCGGCCAATGGTGAAGCCGGGTCAGATTGGCCGCTTGGTAAGTCAGAAGGTCCTGCGCCGTTGGAGAGCTTGACGCAAGCGATTTCGACCCCGGTCATCGCAGGCATTCGTCCCGCTCCGCTCTCGGCCGAAGAGATTGACCGTGGTCTGAAAGCCCAACCGGCTTGCACTTTTGTTCGCGCTGTCAATGCTGATCCGATTTTGGCGACAGACGGCAACGGACAAGCCATTGCAAAGGTATCTGGCGCGTTGGTGACGTTCAGTGCGCAGGGCAGTGTGGCGTCAGGCGGTGTGCTGACAGCCGACGGTGGCAAAGTGACATTGACGCCAAGCGACGCCGATGATGGTGAAGGCTCCAGCCTTCTCTTCGAGCTGACGGGTGAAACGCCTCTCGCAGTCGGTTTTATGGGCTATTGGACCTGCCGCAGCTGAAGAAAAGGAATGAGACATGCCAAAAGATAGCAATCAACCCGCTCAAAAGGCCATTCTTTATCGGATGGTTATGGAGGACCATCTGTGTCCCTACGGATTGAAATCAAAGGATCTTCTGGAGCGTGAAGGATACACGGTGGAGGACCACCACCTTACTTCCCGAGAAGAAACCGATGCTTTCAAGGAAGAGTATTCGGTCGAGACCACCCCGCAGACATTTATCGGTGGTGAGCGCATCGGCGGATACGACGCGTTACGTGAGCACTTTGGACAGGAGGTCCGCGGCGATGATGAAACGTCCTACCAGCCCGTCATCGCGATTTTCTCTGTCGCTTTCTTGATGGCTTTGGGTCTTAGTTGGGCGTTTTATGGCTCGGTTTTCACCGTTCGCGCGTTCGAATGGTTCATCGCGATCTCAATGTGTTTCCTCGCCGTGCAGAAACTCCAGGATATCGAAGGATTTTCCACGATGTTCCTGAACTACGATTTACTCGCGCAGCATTGGGTACGGTACGGCTACGTCTATCCATTTGGGGAAGCCATCGCCGGCATTCTCATGGTAGCGGGGGCTCTTCTCTGGATCAGCGCGCCGATTGCACTCGTCATTGGGACCATCGGTGCGGTATCCGTGTTCAAAGCCGTCTACATTGACAAGCGGGAACTTAAATGCGCTTGCGTCGGTGGCGGATCGAACGTTCCCCTTGGCTTTGTGTCGTTGACCGAGAACCTGATGATGATCTTTATGGGTCTCTGGATGCCAGCGCGGGCTCTTGGGTGGACTTAGGGCCGAGATCCAATGCTAGAAATCGGAACAGGCGCCAACGCGAAATGTATCAAATTGTAAGGCGCTGTTCCCATTGACAGTTTCGCAGTCATTCGGCAAGTGTACGGCATGATGCAACGCCTTTGGACACCTCAGTTACGTTTGGCTTTTCTGAAGCTAGTCGTCGTATCTACGCTGGTCGTTGCGACATCCGGACTCGGACATGCTGGTTCACATGCGCCTGATTACGCTCTTTCTAACGTGGTTCATGAACACAGTCTGATCTCTGATAATGAAGCACACCATTGTGAGTTACATGCCGCATCAGGCATCTGTGAGACACAGCCACTGGCCGCGGGCGAACATCAGGCATCTGTTGAGTGCTGCGATGGCGTTTGCATGTCCTTCATGCCACCACAGCCCCGAGAAGCTGCTGTGCGTGTAGAGGCGTCCGAGACTTTTGTACGGGCCGCAGAATTTGAACCCTCAGCAGGTGCGACTGCCGATCTGCGGCCGCCTCGAGAATTGATCTGATTTTTCTTCTTTGAGGTTTGTCATCTGGCCCTCGTGCCGCGACGACATCGTCCACTAAAGTCAGGTAATATCCATGAAATCCTATGTTTTTTCGGGGGCCTTGGCCCTCGTGCTCGGCGCGTGTGCGTATGAGCCAACTCCTCTACCGATTGTTGCAGATCAACAAGCAGCTGTGAACAGTTCCGTCCTTTCACCGGTCCAATATCAGGACCCGTTGGCCGGCTATACCTATCGCGCACCCACCGGTCCACGCGACTGGCGCTCGGTCAACGAAGAACAGACGGAGGGCAACTGATGCGCGTCTCAAAACTTCCCGTAATATTTGGATTTCCTTTGCTACTAGGTGCCTGCGCAACAGCCGTACCCAGTGCCTATACCGAGCCGAAAGCAGGTTTCCTTAACGTTTCCAACCAGACTTCTGCTGCTCTTGGCAAACGGACTGCTTTCGCGCAGACACAAGCCGAGAACGTGGCGTTGACCAAAGAAGTCAGATCCATGATTCACGGAAAAACCATTTCTGCGGAAACCGCGGTTCAGGTCGCGCTTTTGAACAACAAAGGGTTGCAGGCTGCCTATGCAAATGTAGGATTGTCAGCGGCGGAAGCCTGGCAGCAGGCAACACCTGAAAACCCGGTCATCTCCATCGGGCTGATCGGGATCGGCGCACCGGAATTGGGAGTCTACCGGTCCATCGAGGGGCTGATCCGGACCAACATTCTGGACGCGACAACCCGCAAGCAGCGTATCGCGATCGCAGATGCCAACTTTCAGGGTGCTCAGCTGGAAGCGGTCAGCGACACGCTGGCGCTGGCCAATGAAACGCGTATGGCGTGGATCGAAGCTGTCGCCGCTTTTGAGACAGCAGATTACCTCAAGAAGGCAAAGGCCACATCGGATGCGGGGTCCGAGCTTGCTCTGCGTCTGGGCGAGACCGGCGCGTTGAACAAAGCAGGGCAGGCAAGGGAGCAGGCATTCAACGCCGAACTCGCCGGCCAACTGGCGAAGGCGCGTCTGAACGCAACTCTCGCCAAAGAGCGGCTGACCCGGCTGATGGGACTCTGGGGCAGCGATGTTAATTACTATGTTCCGGATGCCTTGCCCGCTTTGCCTGGATCCGTCGGGCGAGTGACAAGCATCGAACAAAAAGCGCTGGCCAACCGCGTCGATCTTCGCGTGGCAAAACTCGGCTTGGAAGCACAGGCGAGAGCTTTCGAACTGACGGACCAAACCCGCATCGTTAGCGATCTAGAGCTTGTCGCCGGTGTCGAATCGGAACGTGAGCGCGAGGATGGCAATACGGAAACCGAAACCCTGCCGCAACTTGAGGTCGAATTCGCGATCCCCATCTACGACACTGGCAAGGCACGCATGCGCAAGGCTGAACTGATGTACCTTCAGGCGGCCAATGTTCTGGCCGAAAGGGCGGTGAATGTCCGGTCCGAGGCCAGAAGCGCGGAAGTCGCTTATCACTCCTCATACAAGATCGCACGGCACTATCGGGACGTTTTGGTTCCGTTGCGCGCGACGGTCGAGGAGGAAGGCCTTCTTTCCTACAACGGCATGATTACCAACACGTTTGAATTGTTGACGGACGTCCGTCAAAAACTGGCAGCTTCATTGGAAGCAGCTAACGCGAAGCGCGACTTCTACATTGCCCAAGCCAACATTACAGCCGCGATCTACGGCGGTGGCGTCGCCGGTGGTGGCGATGGTGAGGGCGCAGCCGTAGCCGCCGGCGGCGGCCCAGGACACTGAAAGGAATGATGATATGTTAAATAGACGTCAACTACTCGGAGCCGGTGCCGCAGGTGCGACCCTGGTATCCTCCAAAGCTTGGGGCCAGACACTGAACATGGGTCTGCCGGAAGCGGCACTTATGGACACCGCTGCCACACAGGTGACGCCGCGCCCCTCTTCGGGCGTGGATTATACCCCGGTTGTCACGCTGAACGGCTGGACGTTGCCTTATCGGATGAACAACGGCGTCAAGGAATTCCATCTTGTTGCCGAACCCGTCGAACGCGAACTTGCAGACGGCATGATCGCGCATTTGTGGGGCTACAATGGCCAGTCCACGGGTCCCACAATCGAGGCGGTCGAGGGCGATCGAGTACGTATCTACGTCACCAACAAGCTACCCGAAGGAACGACAGTTCATTGGCACGGGCTCATCCTGCCCTCGGGCATGGACGGTGTTTCAGGTCTGAGCCATCCTAGTATCCCACCGGGCAAGACATTCATTTACGAGTTCGATTTGGTGAAGTCGGGCACGTTCATGTACCATCCACACGGCGATGAGATGACCCAAATGGCGATGGGCATGATGGGGATGTTCGTGGTCCACCCGAAGGACCCGACGTTCATGCCAGTGGACCGCGATTTCCTGATCATGCTGAACGCATTCGACATTGATCCAGGTACCTATGTCCCTCGCATCATGACGATGACAGACTTTAACCTCTGGACGTGGAACAGCAGGATCTTTCCGGACATCGACCCGCTGGTCGTCAACAAGGGCGACCGCGTGCGGGTTCGGGTTGGCAACCTGACCATGACAAACCACCCAATCCACATGCACGGCTACGACTTCAAAGTCACCTGTACTGATGGTGGTTGGGTTCCGGAGTCTGCTCAGTGGCCCGAGGTCAGCATCGACATCCCCGTGGGCGCGATGCGCGCATATGAGTTCGTCGCAGACCATCTGGGTGACTGGGCGATTCACTGCCACAAGTCGCACCACACCATGAATGCGATGGGACACGACGTGCCCACATTCATCGGGGTCAACAAGAAACCACTGACCCAGAAGATCCGTCAATTCCAGCCGGAATACATGCCCATGGGGATGTCCGGCATGGGGGACATGGCGAAAATGGAAATGCCGCTGCCTGACAACACCATCCCGATGATGACGGGTTGGGGGCCCTACGGCCCCATCGAGATGGGCGGCATGTTTTCGGTCGTAAAGGTGCGGGACGGCATCGACGCGGACGATTACTCCGACCCCGGCTGGTACGAAAATCCTCCGGGCGAGATGGCCTACGAATGGACCGGCGAGTTGCCCGAGTTCGCCTCGAACAACAGCCCCAAGACCATTCTCACACCAAAACCAAACTCGAAGGGCTGACTAGCCTCTTCAAGTTCGACCCACCCAAAACCATAGGAAATCAAATGAAAAAACTACTTCTGAGCACAGCTATCACCATTATGTTCGCATCAGGCGCTTTCGCGGATGTCGGCCATGCAAAAAAAGAAACAACGGATGCATCGGAAATGATTGTCGGCATGCCGGGCCATTCGGAAAAAGTTGATCGCACCATTGATGTCATTCTGCTTGAGAACGATGACGGCGAAATGCTGATCCAGAGCGAAGAGATGAACATCAAACAGGGTGAGACCATACGCTTCAAGATCACGAACGAGGGTGAATTGGAGCACGAATTTGTCCTCGACACGGTTGAGCGCAATGCCGAGCACAAGATTGAAATGGCCAAGATGGACATGGAACACGACGACCCGAACCGCATCCGCCTCGATGCGGGCGCATCTGGTGAGGTCGTCTGGACTTTCGCAAATGCCGGTACGTTCGAGGCCGCGTGCCTGATCCCCGGCCACTACGAGTCTGGCATGCACCGTAAGGTTGCAGTTGGGGACCAGATGGCGCAAGCGGATGTGGACTACACGACCGGCAAGATCAAGAAGATCGACGCTAAGGCTGGCAAGGTGACGATCATCCACGGCCCTCTAGTCAATCTCGACATGCCCGCGATGACAATGGTGTTTCGCGCCGACGAGGCGATGATTGCCAAGATGTCCGAAGGTCAAGACATCGAATTCGTTGCCGACCGCGTAAAAGGCAAGTTGACTGTCACTCAACTCAAATGACCATAAAGGAGGCGATATTCTTTATCGTCTCCTTTCACCTCGCCTCGGATTTGATTGGAGTGAAAATGCTGAACTGTCTCGCGCTTCTGAAGCTTGGCCGTTGGATTAAGAAACCGAAGCAGTTGTTTATGGCAATCGCTATTGGTATTGTAGCCAGCCTGCCGCCAATGATAGCTGGCGCAGATTCCGGGGTTGGCGCTCGACCTCATGAGAATGCATATGAACAACCTGGGCATACCTCAATCGGAAGACCGGCCGCCGGCGCGGATATCACCCGAACAATTGAAGTGAACATAAAGGAAACTGAGAGCGGCTATATGCTGTTTGAACCGGATGTGATCAATATCGAGCACGGATCGGTGGTGCGGTTCGTAGTAGATAACTCAGGTTCAATCGACCATGAGTTCTTTTTGGGTTCCTTTGATGAGATAGCCAAACATCAACAATGGATGCAGAAGCACCCTGATATGGAGCATAGTGAAAAGAACTCAGTTAAAATTCCAAGCGCAAAGACTGCGACGTTGGATTGGGAGTTTTCGAACATAACCAATCTGGAGTTTGTGTGTCTGATCCCGGGTCACCGTGAGGCAGGCATGTTCGGTGTGATCATTGTGCATGATCATTTCCGCTCAAGACCATAAGCTCGAGAATCAAACGCATGTCTCTGTTGGATCGTTATCACGACGTCTTTCACAAAATATCCGCCACATTTGGATATCACTATCACGAGTCAACTCCAGATTGGGTTCACCCATTTTTACACCTGATCTTGGTGCTTGCGCCAGCACTTCTCACTGCTGTTACTGGTTTTCTCACAATTCGATTTATCCTCAAACAGTGGCGTCGCCCAAGAGTTGTAACGCCGCAGCGAGATTGGATTCGCGGGTTGGACCCTCGCCTATTCAACGCTGTCCTGCGGCATTCGCGAAAACAACAGGCTTTGATGATCACGTTGAGCCTTATCGCCATGCCCATCTTATATCTGACACTCGAGTTGCCGAAGCAAATCGTGAACAATGCATTGGACTCTGATCGGTTCCCAGTCCGTTTTTGGGACTATGAATTTGACCAGGTGGCGTTCCTCCTTGTTTTGTGTGGCCTCTACTTGTTTGCCATCATACTTAGCGGACTGAACAAATACATCCTGAACGTCTTCAAGGGCTATGTTGCCGAGAGGTTCCTGCGTCGCTTCAGATTATTGGTTTTCCGTCAGTGGCGCAGTGATCCGGATTCCAAGAACCAGAGTGAGATTGTTCCCATACTCGCACAGGAGGTTGAGCCAATCGGTGGCTTCGCGGCCGACGTGCTTACGCTACCCATCATGCAGGGGGGAACCCTTGCGACCATTCTCTTGTTCATGTTCATGCAAGACCCGGTTTTGGGTGCCGCTGCGCTGACTGTCTTGCCGATACAACTTATCCTGCTTCCAAAACTGCAAAGACGGGTGAATATCCTTTCTAGAAAGCGAATTTCCGAGGTTCGCCAACTGGGCAGGCTTCTGAGCGACCAATTACGAGGAGAGGCAGCCGGGTCCCAGCCTCTTTTACGGACAAGCACCAGCTTTCGTGAGCTTGAGCAAGTAAGACGTCGCATTTTCCATTTGAAATTCTTTATCAAGTCCCTGAACAACTTTTTGACCGCGCTGACGCCATTCCTGTTCTACTCCCTAGGAGGGTACTTCGTTATCGAAGGACGCATCAGCCTTGGTGCGCTAGTTGCTGTGCTGGCGGCACACAAAGATTTTTCAGCGCCTCTGAAAGAACTGTTTCGCTATTATCAGACTCTGGAAGACACCCGGATTAGATATCACGAGATAACCACATTCTTCTCAAAGGTTGAGGCAAACCGAAAGGAAGTGCCAAGGCATGATTTTGCTTTGGAGGTAGTACATGCGTGATTTTCGTTCTGCTTCCGGTGGGTGATTAGGAGAAGTCTGCCGACGTATGTGGGCGATACCTAGGCCGACCAAACATCGAAGGAATAAAAATTATGAGATTGGCGGCCCTATTCTTTGCCTTAGTCGCGTTGGCGGCAGGTGTTTGGTATGTTTGGTAGGCGTTTTGTATGATCAATTGGATTGTCGCCAGGGCTGCGTTTTGAATCTATTGCGTGTGCAATTTTGGTATTGCCCTCGATCGACAGTTACCAACCGGATGATTTCCGGAAATTCCCGCTGCTGTTGACATGAAAAAGGAAGCCCAGTGTCGCTGACGACAACAACCAAGATCGTTATGGCCATGCTTTTGTGGGCCCTGTGCTTCCCGCTGATCACGGCGGGACTGCAGTATTCGCCACATCTGACGTTTGCGACACTGCGTGCGGTTCTGGCCGGTGTCGCCTTGGTGCTTATTGCAATATTTTTGGGTCGGCCGATTCCGCATGGCCGTCGCACATGGCTGACGCTTTGTGTTGTTGGCGTTGGCGCGACAAGTCTGGGTTTCGTGGGAATGTTTCATGCGGCAGAATTCGTATCTCCCGGACTCGCTACAGTTGTCGCCAATGCTCAGCCGCTACTTGCCGCGATGCTCGGTGTCGCATGGCTTGGCGAGCGACTGGCGAAGGTCGGGTGGGGCGGGCTCTTGATCGGTTTCGCCGGGATACTTGTGATCGCACTGCCGCAATTGGAAAACGAAGTGCAGGATGAAACGGCCATCGGCTTTGCGTACATTGTTCTAGCAGCCGTTGGAGTGACGATCAGCAACGTGGCTATCAAATCTATCGCAGGTGAGGTTGACGGTCTGTTTGCAATGGGATTTCAGATGCTGATCGGCAGCGTCCCTCTTGCCGTGGCGGCCCTACTCCTTGAAGATCAATCTGCCATCCAATGGACATCGGTTTTCGTAATGTCGCTGTTGGGTCTGGCCTTGTTTGGCTCTGCATTGGTTTACTGGCTTTGGTTTTCTGTGCTGGAGGTCGTGGAACTAAACCGAGCGATCGTGTTCAGCTTCTTAGTGCCGATTTTCGGCCTCACAATTGGTGCACTGTTCTTTGGCGAGCGTCTTTCCGCTGTCCAACTCTTCGGCATCTTATTGGTCATTGTGGGCATTTCGTTCGTCAATCTTAACGGTAGACTGCAGGATCAGCTTAGCAAAATCTAGAAAGGAAAAAATCAATTCAATGAGTTAAGGCGCTCCGGTTATCGTGGTTGTCGTCGTCGAATGACTTCTCAGCAAAACGGAAGAGTCTTCATGGAATTCGGCGCGATGAAACGAAAGGAGGATGGATAGTTCATGTTAGCGTCTCGAAGCATTGAATGTGAAAAAAGACGATGATCTCGTTGTTGATCGATTAAATCTCTGAAAACTTGGAAAGGACAGGAACGTTATGGTACTGCAAGATACCGGAAAAGCGAAGGTGCCGGACACCTCGCCGGAACGTGCGTTGCTGGATGGACGGACCGCGTTTCTGGGGTTTCTGATCAAACGGCTTGGAAATCGGGCGGATGCAGAGGATGTCCTGCAAGACTTCTGCATTCGCGTGCTGGGACGCAAGGATCAGCTCAGAGACGTCGAACGGATGGATGCCTGGCTCTATGCGATCCTGAGGTCCACTTTGAATGACTTCTACCGCAAGGGCATGCGGCGTGGTCGATTGGATGCGGCAGTGGCGCGCGAACCGGAGGAATGGATCGCCGATGCGCCGACTCAGATGGCGCGGTTGTGCACCTGTCATCGTGGACTAATCTCCGAACTGCGCCCGGCGGATTCGGAACTACTCCGGCGCATCGACTTCGGCGAAGAGGACCGCGAGCACGTGGCGTGCGACCTTGGACTGACCCGCAACGCCCTTGGCGTTCGGCTACACCGGGCGCGCACGGCTCTGCGCGAGGCGCTGACAAATCATTGCGGCGCTTGCTGCCAAGATGACCGTGACGATTGCTATTGTCAGCCTGAGGGTTGCAAGAACGCCGAGCACAAAACAGATTGCGAAGCAGATCAGCAGAGTTCCTGATCGAAACGCGGTCGGTTCTGTAACGTTCTCCGTCTACCGACGTCTTCTTCTGTAACTGCACCTTATAGCAGCACAGCAGGAGGAACCGGAACATGCCACGGGTCAGGACGAATAGGCGCTCGGGAGCAACGGAATCTTCGCGGGATGCCGCCGTTCCGGGGCTCGTGTCGCGGATGATATGCAATTGTGCAGAGCCTCCCGCGCATTCAGACGCTCCGATGGCTCTGGCGTTGTTCCAGCGCGTGGAAGTCTTGAAGCAACCCTTGGAATTGGCGGCCCGCGCACTGGGTCTGAAACCCGGTGATGCGGCCTACCTGCTGGCCGGTCTGCGCGAGGATGTCGCAAAGGACATGGCACTTGCGCTTCTTGCAGGGCGGCCATCTAGAGAAATCAATGATCAGAAGGGAACTGATGATGAATAAGAGCTTGCGACTTGCAACTGTGACGCCCACTCAATCCTCACAACCTGTGCCGGAACAGACCTCGGCTGGCGCGAATGTGCCGTACGCCCAAGACGCCTTCGAACGCTGGCTGCTGTTCCTTGATACCTTACGTGAACGCGCGGATAACATGATCGCGCATGACCGGCTGGGCATGCCGCCGCTTCTGGATTTCGATTACGAGCTTTTGCTGGATGCCCGCACTTTCGTCCGGCCCGCCAATTATGCGCTGCTCTGGATCACGCGAGTCGGAGACGATTGCTGGGAGGATTGCGTGGACGAGGCGAAACCGCCGGTCATCGTCATCGACCCGCGCGCGGGTCATGGGCCGGGCATCGGCGGCTTCAAGCACGACAGCGAGGTCGGCATGGCTATGCACGAGGGCCATCCGGTCTATTTCGTGATCTTCTTTCTAGAGCCGGTGCCAGGACAGACGCTGGCCGACGTACACTATGCCCTGCGTGACTTCGTCACCGAAGTTGCCCGCCGTCACCCGGACAAAGCACCTGTACTCTACGGAAATTGCCAGGCTGGTTGGGCCGCCGCGCTGCTGGCTGCCGATTGCGACGGTCTAACCGGACCCATCGTCCTGAATGGCTCGCCGCTCAGCTACTGGTCGGGCGAGGCGGCCAGCAGCCCGATGCGGATGCTCGGCGCGCTCTCGGGCGGGTCGTGGGCGGCGCACATGATTGCCGATCTGGGCGACGGGCGGTTCGACGGCGCGTGGCTGGCGCAAAACTTCGAAACACTGCAACCCGAAAAGGCGATCTGGGAGAAATACGTCAACCTCTTTTCCCATGCCGATACCGAACGTGAACGGTTCCTCGACTTCGAACGCTGGTGGAATGGCTACTATACGCTGAGCCGCGAGGAAATTCTCGGCATCACGCAGAACCTTTTTATCGGCAATCGGCTGGAGCAGGGCGAAATGCAACTGGACGCGCATTGCACCATCGATCTGAAACGGATCCGCAACCCGATCATCGTCTTTGCCTCGGAGGGCGACAACATCACCCCACCGCAGCAGGCGTTGGGCTGGATTGCCAAGTTGTATCCTGACACCGAAGCGCTCAAGGCCGCAGGACAGCGCATCGTCTACATGACGCACGAGACTGTCGGGCATCTGGGTATCTTCGTCTCCGGGTCTGTCGCGCGGCTTCAGCATCGGACGATCCTGGAAAGCCTGGAGGCGGTCGAGGCGCTGGCGCCCGGGCTTTATGAGATGGTATTCGATATTCCTTCGGGCGGCGCAAAGCGCAAAACCAGCGACTACGACGTGCGTTTTGTGAAGCGCGACGTCGAAGATCTCGGTTTTGGGTCAGACCATGGAGCGCTGGCGCAGGTCGCGCAGATATCACGGATCAACGAGGCGGCTTATTCGACATTCGTCAGCCCTTGGATCAAGGCCGCGACGTCCCCGGCCAGTGCCGAGATGCTGCGCGCCCTGCATCCGATGCGATGGACCACAACGATGTTTTCCGAACGTGTGAACCCATGGATGGCGCTGGTGAAATCCACAGCCGACTCCGTGCGCGAGACGCGCGATCCCCTGCCGAAAGACCATCCTGCCATCCTTGCCGAACGCGCGCTGTTGGCGCGTACCGGCGAAAGCCTGGCGTCATTGCGCAAAGCGCGCGACGCATGGCTCACACATGTCTTCGGCGCGATGTACGGCAGTTTTCCTTTCGCCACCACCACGCAAACGGGCCAGCCGCCCGACACATCAAACAAGGAGTGAACAATCATGGAATGGATTATCGAAAACTGGATTCTGGTCCTCGTGATCGGCGGAATGGCTGTGATGCATCTCTTCGGGCATGGACACGGCGGGCATAAGCACGGCAAGACCGCGAAGCGTCAAACTGCACAGAAGAAGGTGCTAGACGCACCCGCCGATACCCGGGTTCAACCGGAAGATGCCTGACTTCCCCGAATGCTGCGATCCCATGGAACTCTTGGACCTGTCCGGTCGCAAGGGCCTGGTCATCGGCAACTGATCGACGCGTCAACACAGTATTTGAGAAGGAGACAACGACATGCAAGCCAAGGATATCATGACGACGTCCGTGATCTCCGTCCCGCAGGACGGAAAAATCGAGGACGCCGTGCGCCTGATGCTCGACCATCACGTCAGCGCGCTACCCGTCGTAGACGTGGACGGCGCCCTGAAGGGACTGGTCAGCGAAGGAGACCTGATGCGGCGCGTCCGCGACACCGACGGCCCGCGCCGATCCTGGTGGCTCGAACTGCTGAGCGGGTCGGGCAATTCTGCCCAGGAATTCGTCAAGCTCAACAGCCACCATATCGCGGACGTGATGACCCGCGATGTCGTTTCGGTCGAGGAAGACGCACCGGTTGCCGAGATCGCGCGCCTTCTGGAAAAGCACCGGATCAAACGGGTGCCGGTGCTGCGAGAGGGGCCCGTCGTTGGAATTGTCAGTCGTGCGAACCTGCTCCATGCTTTGTCGGCACTCCCGGACGGGGCACTGGGGGAACCATCGGAAGATGATAGGGTGCTGCGCTCGAAGATAGATGAAGCCCTGAAAGAGGTTCCCGGTGCGACAGTCAATTTGATCAACTACACCGTGGACAAGGGCAATGTCGCGATCTGGGGCGTTGCAGACAGCGATTTCGAAGAGAACGCCATTCGGGTCGCCGTGGAAAACGTGTCCGGTGTCCATAGTGTTGACATCCACATGGGCCGACTGGCGGCATGGGCCTACGGCATTTGAGAGCGCATGCCCAAACAGATACCGGCGATTGGAAGTCGGCACAGCATTTGCGTGGGGATGATCGACCATCGCGGGAGCGGAGACAGAGCTCCAAAAAATATCGACGGACACGATTTGTCGGGTCCAATTCGAACTGACCAACGAGTGAGAGGACAAGCAGGACCACTTTCAAGGGGGTCTATGGACCCGTGTGTCGCTATTCCAGAAAACGATTGCCAAGGCATTAATATCCGGTCGTTTTTTATCAACGCGGCTGCCGGATCTCATCCCCAAAATCATGATACTTTTCTTTTTCTGTAACGTTTTTCGACGGTGAGCGTCTACTGAATGAACGCAAAAACCCGAGGAGGTTCAGATGGACAATCGTTCCGATACCCCGGCCCAAGACATTAACACTGGGTCGTCGAAAGAATGCTGCGGAAGCGTGACTCAAACCGAGGCCGTTGCCGAGACAGAATCGCGACCAACGGAAGACAGCAAGCCGGAAAAGGCGGGCAAAGGGGGCTGCTGTTGCAGCAGCAACTGACGCACTGGCGTCTCTGATTCAGACGGTCGCAAGGCCGTTTCTGCTAAACATGATCAACTGAAACAAGAAAGAAATACATAATGCAAACTCTTAAGATACTCGCGACCTCCGCCACGCTGTTGCTGGCTGCTACGGGTGTGGTTTTTGCCCAGGCCGGTCACGGTCATGGTGCTCAGCAGCCTGGTGTGGCCACGGGAACAAGCGATAGCGAGTCTGGTCCCATGACTGGTGATCAGACCGACATGATGCAAAAGATGATGCCCATGATGATGGGCATGCACGCCCGGATGATGGATCATGGCGACAGACCGGGCATGGCTATGATGGATCGGGGCATGATGCAGATGATGATGGGCCCTGGAATGATGGGAGTACCCTCGGTCGAGGAGGCTACCGCGGCGATGCAAGCGCGGTTGAGCGAGTTTGACGCGGATGGCGATGGCAGCCTGTCCCTGAGCGAATTTGAAACCCTGCACAGCGCAATGATCCGCGAGTCCATGGTTGACCGGTTCCAGCATCTGGATGCCGACGGAGATGGCACAGTGAGCCCCTCGGAGATGGTTGCTCCGGCCGGTCGGATGAGCATGCGCGAGAGGATGGGCGCTATGTCGACGGATAATTCCGACAACTAGGATATAATGCCGGGTAAGCCAGCTTGCCCGGCATTTTGCGGGATCTCTTCGTTCTCAATCTGACCGACAAAAAAGGAGCGAACCATGCTGCCAATTATCTATTTCACTGCGATAGCGGCGATCCTTTTTCTGGCCTTGCGCATGACCTGCGGGGCCTGTGTCATGGGCGCAAATACTGGGGCAGGGCGTGCAGGTTTGCCGCTTATTCCGCTGGGCTGGGCACTAAGCCTGTTTTTGGCAGTGACATTCGTTGTCTGCGTCGCGTTCGACATGATTTTCCCCGACTACGCGATGTATGAAACCTGGGCTGGCCTGCTGCCTGGGTTCGTCTGGCTGACCCCGATGAGCTTCATTATCGGTCTGGCCGAAAGCTTTCTTTATGGCTGGTATGCAGCGCTGATCTTCGGCGGGCTCTTCAACGCCATGGCCAATAAGGGGGTAAAGTTATGACGCCAACTCCCCAACCGATCAGTGGCACGCGTGTCGAATGATATCGACACATCACCCGTCGTCGCCGAAATCTGCCTCATGGTGATAAGAGGTGTTGACCTTCCAGCTACTGGACGAAGTACAGCAATATGTATCGAAACATCGGGATTTTGCCGATGAGCAAGGAATCGAACGCGGTGTCTAGCGACCCATGCGGTGCGGACCCTGCGTAGTCGGCCGCCGACCTAGGCTCGACACGCTGTCCTGACACCCACAACGACTTGAGAAACCCGAATACGTTTGAGGCGGACACATGAACCAAAGACCCAATCCTGACCCGACGCAAGAGAGTGTGATCTATACTTGTCCGATGCATCACGAAGTGCGCAAGACCGAACCTGGAGATTGCCCGAAATGCGGCATGCATCTTGTGCCTGAAGGCGAGGTTGCGGCTCCACAACATGATCACGCCGGACACGGTGCCGCGGACGGGCACGGCCACCACGCCCATGGGCATTCCGCCACCACGACTGGTGAAAAGGGAGGCAGATACGACACCGTGCCCGCCGGTTACCAAGGCGCAGTCTACACCTGTCCAATGCATGCCGAAGTCCGCAAGACCGATCCGGGATCCTGTCCAATCTGCGGCATGGGGCTGGAGCTCGAAAGCGCCACGATGGTCGAGGACGGACCGAACCACGAGCTGGTGGATTTTACGCGCCGGTTTTGGGTCGGCGCAGTGCTGACCCTGCCGCTACTGGTTCTGACGATGGGCCCTTATCTAGGTTTTGGGGGCGTCCGCGACATATTCGGCGAACGCACGACCTTGTGGATCGAACTTGTACTGGGCACACCCGTCGTCCTCTGGAGCGGCTGGCCGTTCATGGTGCGCGGCTGGAATTCATTCCGGACGATGAACCTCAATATGTTTTCGCTCATAAGCATGGGCGTGATGGCGGCCTGGCTTTTCAGCATCGTGGCCGTTCTTGCACCTGACATCTTTCCCGATGGCTTCCGCGATCCCGAAGGCCATGTTGGCGTCTATTTTGAAGCTGCGGCGGTGATCGTTACCCTTGTCCTGTTAGGGCAGGTGATGGAATTGCGCGCCCGTGAAGGCACCGGCAAAGCGATCCGCGCGCTGCTGGACATGGCAGCCAAGACTGCGCGCGTGATCCGCGAAGACGGGAGCGAAGAGGAAATTCCGCTGGAAGAGGTGGAAGTCGGTGACCATCTACGTGTTCGTCCCGGTGATAAGGTACCGGTCGATGGCACCGTGGTCGATGGACGCTCTTCGGTGGATGAAAGCATGATTTCGGGGGAGCCGGTTCCGGTCGAGAAAACCGAAGGTGACGTGCTGACGGGGGCTACGATCAACGGCACCGGCAGCCTGGTGATGGAGGCGACGAGAGTAGGAGCCGACACGATGCTGGCGCAGATTGTCGAAATGGTGGCGAATGCCCAGCGGTCGCGCGCGCCGATCCAGAAATACGCCGACAAAGTCGCGGGGTTCTTCGTGCCTGTAGTGATTGTGGTCGCCATCTTGTCGTTCATCGCGTGGGCGATCTGGGGACCAGCGCCCGCCCTTTCTTATGCCCTCATCTCTGCAGTGGCGGTCCTCATCATCGCCTGTCCCTGCGCGCTGGGTCTGGCGACGCCAATGTCGATCATGACGGCCACAGGGCGCGGTGCCCAGGCGGGCGTTCTGATCAAGAACGCCGAGGCGCTGGAGCGGTTCGAGAAGGTAGACACTCTAATCGTAGACAAGACCGGCACTCTCACAGAAGGCAAGCCCCGGCTGATCGCAGTCCTGCCCGAACCGGGGCATGACGAGGCCGAGGTGCTGCGACTGGCCGCTTCGCTGGAACGCGGATCGGAACATCCGCTGGCCGAAGCCATCGTGCGTGGTGCTGAAGACCGCGGCGTGGATATGGCGAACGCCAGCGATTTCGAGGCGGTGACCGGCAAGGGCGTCAAGGGTGTGGTCGACGGCCACGCGGTGGCTCTGGGAAATCTCGCATTGATTTCGGATATGGGTCTAGAGGCCGGTGCGCTGACCGCAAAGGCTAACGCGCGGCGTGACGAAGGCGAAACGGTGATGTTTGTCGTACTGGAAGGCACGATTGCCGGGCTGGTCAGCGTCGCCGACCCGGTGAAGGAAACGACGCCAGCTGCGCTAAAGGCGCTGCATGATCTGGGCTTTCGGATCATCATGGCCACAGGTGACAACGAACTCACCGCAAAGGCCATTGGCGCACGGCTGAGAATCGACGAGATCCGCGCCGATGTTCTGCCTGAGGACAAGGCACGGATCATCCGCGAGTTGCAGGAAGCCGGTCGCAAGGTCGCCATGGCGGGCGACGGCGTCAACGATGCGCCCGCGTTAGCGCAGGCGGATGTCGGCATCGCCATGGGCACCGGTGCGGATGTCGCTATCGAAAGCGCGGGCTTCACGCTGATCAAAGGCAACCTTGACGGGATCGTGCGCGCTCGGCGTCTATCGCGCGCTACGATGCGCAACATCCGACAGAACCTGTTCTTTGCACTGATCTACAATGCTTCGGGCGTGCCGGTTGCTGCGGGCGTACTGTTTCCCTTCCTTGGCATCCTGATCAGCCCGATGTTCGCCGCCTTCGCGATGAGCGCCTCGTCCATCTCTGTGGTTCTGAACGCTTTGCGGCTGCGCGGCGCGAAAATCTGACAAAAGGACGAGTGATATGGAAAACCCTTCGACGCACGACAATCAAGAACCGCAGGACAATCCGCCGACGCCGCCCTCGTTCTGGAAGTCACGGTCTGGCATCTACCTTATCTTCGCGCTTGTCCTTGGCGGACTTCTGCTGGGTTACGAGCATCGGGTGCACATTCTGGGCAGCGGGTTGCTGATCTGGCTGCCGTTGCTGCTCTGTGTTGGCATGCACTTCTTCATGCATGGCGGGCATGGAGGCCACGGCGGATATGGCAAGGGAGATGATCAATGATGACTGATGCAGGCGCATCATATGGCCTTTGGCTTCTGGTCTTCATCAACTCGGCTGTCTTCATCATTTTTGCTTTCAGCTTCTTCAAGCCGCAAACGTCCCGAGACTGGCGGAGCTTCGGTGCATTCAGCGCCTTTATCTTGGCACTGTTCACCGAAATGTACGGGTTCCCGTTGACGATCTTTGTGTTGTCCGGCTGGTTGCAATCCACTTGGCCGGACATCGACTGGCTAGCCCACGATAGCGGACATCTGCCCGAAATGATGTTCGGCTGGAAGTCGAGCCCGCATTTCGGACCGTTCCACCTGTTGAGCTTCGCCCTGATCGGAGGAGGGTTCTGGCTGATCTCGGTGGCATGGCACCAACTGTGGAATGCACAGCGGCAGGGCCGGTTGGCCGTCACCGGGCCCTATGCGAGGATCAGACATCCCCAATACGTGGGATTCATTCTGGTCATGCTCGGATTTCTCGTTCAATGGCCGACCATTCTGACACTGGCGATGTTCCCGGTACTGGTCTGGATGTACGTCCGATTGGCACGCAGCGAGGAGGCCGACACCAGCGCCCGTTTCGGACAGGTCTATGAGCAATACGCGCAATCAGTGCCAGCGTTTATTCCAAGGTTTGCGGGGGCGGGCAATAAACACGACAGCCGCGAAGTCTGAGAATATGTGGAAATGAGGCCCGTACCTAGCATTGCTAGTTGTCCCCATCGTTGACTGCATTTTCGGGCCTTTTGCCAGCGAGAGCTGAAGGCCAGTAGGGTTCGATCGGGTGCGATAATGGAACTGCAGAAATAGGTTCTGGCCAGAACAGCGATGCGCCAAATGAAACGAGAAATCTGAAAGCAGGCAAGAACCAGTATGCAGCATAACCAGAGAAGCAGCGATTATGACGAAGGATCAATAAGCCTCGGCGGTGCCGTAGCCATGGGCACGGGCGTTATGATCGGGGCGGGCATCTTTGCGCTGACCGGGCAGATCGCCCAACTGGCCGGACCACTTTTCCCGCTGGCCTTCATCGCCGGTGCCATCGTCACCAGCTTCAGCGCCTACAGCTATATCAAGATGTCGAACGCCTGGCCCTCGGCGGGTGGGATCGCGATGATCCTCCAGAAATGCTATGGATCAGGCGCAGTCGCGGCGGGAGCAGCGCTTCTGATGGCGCTGAGCATGGTGATTGCAGAAAGCCTCGTGGCAAGGACATTTGCCACCTACGTCCTGCGCCCCTTCGACATCACCGGCGGGCCGCTCGTCCCCATTCTGGCGGTTGCAGTGATCGTTTTCGCGTTTCTTGTCAATATTGCAGGCAACCGCTCCGTCGGGCTGTTTTCGCTGATCATGGCGGCAATCAAGATCGGCGGCATCGCTCTTTTTGGTATTGCCGCTCTGTGGTCGAGCGGATTTCAGTTCGCCGCCGCATCGCAGACGGCCGAGCCATCAGGGATCGTGGGGTTCATTGCCTCTGTCGCACTGGCCATCCTTGCGTTCAAGGGTTTCACGACCATTACCAACAGCGGCGGAGAGATCACCGATCCCCATCGCAACGTGGGCCGCACGATCATGATCTCCATCGCGATTTGCGTGGTTGTCTACCTGCTTGTGGCGTTCGGCGTCGGCGCCAGCCTGACACTCGACGAGATCATTGCCGCACGTGATTATTCTCTGGCAGAAGCGGCGGCCCCCGCGCTTGGGCAGGTCGGGTTCTATCTAACCGTCTTGCTGGCCGCCGTGGCTACTGCATCAGGCGTTCTGGCCAGTGTGTTCGCCGTGTCACGAATGCTCGCAATGCTGACGGACATGAAAATGATCCCGCACAGCCACTTTGGCATGTCAGGCAGGATCCAGCGCCACATGCTTATCTATACGGTGGTGATCGCCTCGACACTGGCTGTGTTCTTCGATCTGGGCCGGATCGCCTCATTGGGCGCGTTTTTCTATCTCATCATGGATATGGTCGTGCATTGGGGCGTCTTCCGCTTCCGCCGGAAGGAGATCGGAGCGGCGGCTTCTGTGTTGCTCTTGGCACTCGCATTCGATGCGCTTGTGCTGGCAGCCTTCACTGCGATGAAACTGCAAAGTGACCCGGCCATCGTGCTTTATGCCGCCGTCGGAATTACCGCGGTCTTTATACTTGAACGACTGTATCTATCGCGCTGGCTCGCACCGCAGGGTGCTCACGAAAACTGATGCTAGAGTTTATTCGGACTTTCGCATGGGATACGACGCAAAGGTATCAGACAACGGGGAAATCATATGTGGAAGTAGTCAACTCGATCAAACACGCGCAAGTTGGCATATCACTCTGACACGAGACTGCGCACAGAAGCGGTGTCGAGCGCGTCGAGCACTGCCTGTGGCGTTAGAATCTCCGGGAGAGCGATGCCGGAAGGCGACCCTGGCCCGAAGACGATATTGAACGGAATGCCGTAGCGGTCATATCGCTCGAGAAACCGCGCTATGTTGTCATCCGGGCGGGTCCAATCCGCCTGCATGGCGATCACGGAACCGCCGCGCAACCGCGCACGCACTGGATCCCTGTCAAGCACGAGAGACTTGTTGGCTTTGCAGGTCAGACACCAATCCGCGGTCACATCGACGAACACCGTCTCGCCTTCAGAGACGCGGCGCGCGATGCCGAGGGGTTCGAAATCCTGCCAATGGGACGTCGCATCAACCCCCGGAGTGGTGCGGTCAGGGGTTGAGGTGAGACCTGCCCCGAAAATCGCCAGAAAAACACAGGCGCTGAGAACCGCACGCCGTACCCATTGGTTTGCCTGTGGGATTGATGCGGCGACGATGAACACAGCTGTGAGTGACGTGATAAAGGCAGCTGCCCGCCCACCCGCCACGCCGACAAGAACGAACAAGAGCCATGCGGCCGTTGCCAGCAACAGACCGCCAAGAAGGATCCTGACCAGAAGCATCCATCGCCCGGGCCGGGGCAGTCGCGTGACCAACTCGGGACGTGCGGCAATGACGAGGTAGGGGAGGGCCAGTCCAAGACCGAGTGCCGTGAATATCACTATCACGTCCAGTGATGTACCAGCGAGCGCAAAGGTGATCGCGGTGCCGAGGAACGGGGCGGAACACGGTGTAGCGAGGATGGCCGCAAGCAATCCGGTGCCAAAGTCTGAGATGTACCCGGCTCTGGCATTGCTGGCACCCAGGCGGTCTTGAAGGGCCGCGGGCAGGGTTATCTCGAATGCCCCAAAGAGATTGGCCGCAAAGACAGTGATGACCATGAACATCAGCGTCACGAAGACCGGGTTTTGGAACTGCATGCCCCAGCCGACGGATACACCGATCCATTGGAGAAACAGCAAAACAGCCGCAAGCGCCCAGACAAAAGCCAGTACCCCCAAAGCTGAAAACAGGAATCCGTTGCGCGTCATCTGCCGGGTTTGACCGGTTGCCTTCAAAACAGATGTGAGCTTGATCGATAGAACGGGTAACACGCAGGGCATGACATTGAGGATCAGACCACCGAGAAAGGCGATGGCGGCCACCGCCACGACCTTCAGCAGACTCGTTCGAGGGTTTGCGCTTGAAAACGGTGGGGCAGGGGGATCTGAGGTAAGCGTGATCGGCGCCGTGATTGCACGTGCGGTGTCTGCGATCGTCACCGAAGGCTCTGCGTGCTCTTCGGTCCAGGCGTTGATCGGTATTTGTGCCCAGAGTTCCGTTCTATCCCGATCCAATCGGATATCTGGTTTGCCAAAGGTCACAAGGGGTCCGAATTCCGGGAACACGTCGACCTCATCGAACGGTGTGTCGCTCGTTGCCACAACGATGAGAGCCGAGTCGCGCGCATCGAGGGCCGTGACCGATATTCTGATGTCGCTGTTCTCGGGTACCGCGGGAACGCGATCGGCATAAGTGGCAATCTGGCGAGCCGAGTTTGTATCGATCCCGACGCCTTGTGGCAGGGCGAGTGAAAGTTCGAAGTCATGGGGCACACAGACAGTCGAACATGTCAGCAAGGACACGCGGGCACGCAGTTCCAGAGGCTGGCCGGCGTCCTCAAGTCTCGCGCGGATCGGCAAGACAACCTGACCTGAATAGCCGAAGTTCTCGATCCCGAAGGCCTCGAACCGTTCCGGCGCGGGCCAGAGGAGCTCGGCGGATTTCAGATTGGTTGAACCCGACCAGTTGATCTCGGGTGCCAAGCCAACCTCGCCGGGCGTACGCCAGTATCCTTTCCAGCCCTCGCCGTACTCCAAGGCCAATCCAAGGGAAACGGAGGCGGCATCCGGCGCAATCCCGTTTTCGGCCGAGATCAGACGTGCCGTGACCGCAGGATTTGAAACAGACTCGGATTCCGCGGCATCGGCGCCAGCGGCGGCAAGGATGATTACGCAACCCAAAACAATCGACAGCAACCCAGCCCAGATTTGAGAAACCGCTCCCTTCATGGACGCGGACCCACGATCAACGGAGAACGTCCGGCAGATTGGCCAAGGCCGCCTCCAGATCCATCACAGGCAAACCGTGTGCGATCCAGCCTGGCCCTTTCAGTGATCCCAACATGCCTTCTGAGACATCGATGAAGCCCGGGTATCCCGCTCGATTTAGAGCGCTCAAGAGACGGCCACTCCGCCCTCCGGTGGCACAGATCAAGGCGATTGGTTTTTCGCCAGACAGATCGCGTGCAGCGAACAACCTCTGCTCAAACCTCGGTTCATGCATACTGATCGGCCAGGCGTCTTTCGCCACGGCTGTGTCCCTCCACTCAACGCGTGAACGAATATCAATCAGAGAAATCTCGCCCTGCGCCAACGCGGCCGAGGCTTCGACGGCTGACCAGACTTTGCGCGTGGCGGCCGTCACAGAATAGGGGACCATGACCAACGCAGAAGCTAGTAGGATGAAGTGCCGTCTATCCATTCCGTCTCCAATTTCGATAGAAGAGTAAGGCGGAGAGAACAGCAGACAGCATAGGTTTGTCAGGCCGACACACAGGCAAGGTCCCAGCCCTCCTCACGCTCAAGGTCAATGATCTTTCGTATCATTCTGTCGCTGACCTGACCTTGGACAACTGTACGACCGATGACGAGGGCAGGCGTGCCAACAAAGGCAAAAACCTGCGCGAGAGCCGCGCTATTTTCCAGCTCGCGCGCGACTTCGGGGCTCTCCATGTCAGCGACCAATTGTTCGCCATCAACGCCCAGATCTTCAGAGAGACGGGCAAGGTATTCCGGTGTGGCTTGAAATGGCGAGGTCATCAAACGTTCCTGGAATGCGACGTAGGCACCTTGACGCTTGGCGGCCAAGGCCGCCTTTGCTGCCAGATTAGAGCTGTCGCCCAGCAGAGGAAGCTCGTGCCATGCTATTGCAACCTGATCTGGCATTTTGCTTGTCATATCGGCGAAGCTCTTGGTTTGTACTCTGCAAAAAGGACAATAATAGTCAGAAAATGATGCCAGAGGGATACGTGCATTGCTCATGTCGAGGTCTCCGTAGAGAGCGCCGCAAATATCTGCTGAGACTCGCTCGATAGCCGCCGCCTTCCGTGCTGCCACATCCACACTGTCCGGACTGTCCAAGCCGACGAACGCGTCAAACGATCCGGATGTCTCACCAGCGATAAATCTCCGGAAGCCTTTCGGACGATCGAGTGCTTCAAGTTCAAGTTTTTCCGGCAGCAAAGAGGGCACGGTTCGAAGCGCCGCATAGCCTGCAATGACCGCACCGATCGTCAAGAGTGTTGATCGTTTCTTGGAATCCATCTGACGCCTGATCTGATTATGCCACCGTTGGAGTCGTACTGGCACAACTTGGAAAAGGTCAACTTTACAAAATGATACAATCTTTCAGCCCCGCTTCAATTGCTGCAACTTCTGAAGAGCGCTACTTCACGCGTATGGTTTGGAATGCGTTCTCTTTCCTGCGATCGGCATGTCTTGCCTTTGTGTGTCTGACGATTACCGTCGTCGGAACGCAGGCAATGCCGTTTGAAGGAGAGATGAGCAGCGCGGAGTGCGGTCCGCAAATCCCCGCTGTCGCTTCTGCGGGAGAAGTGCCCAACCACGTCCACGCGCACCACCCCGAAAACAATGGCGAGCGGCAAGCGGACGCTCACGCAGGACACGGCGACGGGTGTCACAACGGTCTTTGCTGTGTCATGGACTACCAGCAACATCTAGATCATCGGTCTGAAGAAACCGCTTTTACAGCGCCAACACGGGTCGGATTTTTCAGGGCTCATGTATCCCGTGAGCCCCTCGTGCCCGATCGCCCGCCCCGACACTCCTGACATTTCGGTGCCCGCATATGCGGGCTGTTTGACCAATCGATCGCTGCATCCAATGCAGCCGTCAGGAGACGATTTTTATGCGTGGAAGATACGCGGCACTTTCAGTTCTTGCCTTGGCAGCCGGCCTTGGTGGTGGGGTTTACGTTGAGCGGTTGTACCTGAATCCAGCAGTGCAAGGCGGATCTGAAGGCCCCGAGGTTCTCTATTGGGTTGCGCCCATGGATCCGAATTTCCGTCAACCAGGACCCGGCAAGTCGCCCATGGGGATGGATCTTATTCCCGTCTATGCCGGACAGGAGCCATCTGGTGATCCTGCCGAGGTCACACTGAACGCGGCCGAAATCAACGCAATCGGCGTACGCACGGCGGTCGCCCGCATGAGTGAAGTGCGACCCCAGATCGAGACTGTGGGTTTCGTGGGGTATGACGAGCATCTGACCAGTCATGTGCATACGCGAGCTGAGGGATGGATCGAGAAGCTCGAAGTACGAGCAGTCGGCGATCGGGTCAGCCAAGAACAGGTACTTTTTGAGCTTTTTTCGCCGCTCATCGCGACGGCGACCGGGGACCTTGTGCGCGCAGTCGAGGCTGGTGACCCCCGCATTCTGGATGCGGCGCGCAGCAAGCTGATGAGCCATGGCATGTCCGCCCGCCAGATTGCGGAGATCGAGGCGGGCGGCGAAATGGTTCGCAACATCGAGATCGAAGCACCACAGAACGGCGTGGTCATCGCCCTGAATGCGGCCGATGGCATGTATCTGCAACCTGGAACGCTTGCCTTCTCCGTCGCTGACTTGTCGAAGGTCTGGCTCATTGTAGATGTCTTTGAACGTGATATTGCCCGGCTGTCTGAGGATATGCGGGCCATCGCTCGGTTCGAACACTTGCCAGGGCGCGTGTTTGAAGGCGACATCGACTACATCTATCCCGAACTCGATCCCCAAACACGAACGCTTCCTGTTCGACTGAGGTTTGACAATTCCGATGGCGTGCTCCGCCCCGGAATGTTCGGAAGTGTCAGTCTCACACCCAACGAAAGCCGGACGGTCCTGACAGTGCCATCTGAGGCCGTAATACGCACAGGGTCGGCTGAGCGCGTCATCCTGAAAACAGGGGAGGGGACCTTCCGACCGAGATTGGTGACTGCCGGTCTCCGGGACAGTTTCGGAGAAGGCGGGCGGACAGAAATTCTTCAGGGCCTGGGTCCGGGTGAAGAGGTCGTTGCCTCCGCACAGTTCCTGATCGACAGCGAAAGCGCTTTGAGCGCAGGCTTCACGCGCATGGCGCCAACGGATGCCGACCCGGCGCGGGGCAGCGGTGTTCTCGTTGCTCTCGATCCACAGAGTCGGGTGGCAACCGTGCAGCATGACGCCCTGGAAAGCCTGGACTGGCCAGCGATGACATCCGACTTCCCGGTGAGAGCCGATGTTCCCCTGGATCGGCTAAAGGAGGGGGAGGCAGTCGCGTTTCTCGTGGCCCGTGGCGCAGATGGACTCCTGAGCCTCACCGAACTTGCGCCAGATGATGGAATTGCCGGTACCGGCACTGGGATTGCACGCGCGGTGACGTCGGATGGCAAGCTAACGCTGGAGCATGGCCCGATCCCAGAGCTTGGCTGGCCCGCAATGACGATGGACCTGCCGGTGTTGGGGGTTGATCTTGAGGCCGTGCCTCTCGATGCGCCGATCGAATTCGATCTCACGGCAGGTGATGGCGGCCTTTTCTCCGTAGTCGCGGTCCGCGCCGAGGGCACCGATCCCGAAGAGGTGGAAGCGGCTGAAACAAATGCCGCAGCGCCGATCATGGTGTCCGGCACCATCGACGACCTGGATCTGAATTCCGAAACCGCAACGATCACCCACGGGCCCATGGCTGAGATCGGAATGCCAGGCATGACCATGGATTTCCCTATCGATCCGGGCTTGGACATGGCATCGCTGAAAACCGGCGTCCAAATGACCCTCACATTTGCACGGCCGGATGGCTTAAACATGATCTTGTCTGATGTCGAGCTTGAGGCAGCTGCGGCACCGCCCATCGTGGTCTCAGGCACGATCGATAGTGTCGATACAAACGCCTCAAAGGCCACGATCACCCATGGACCGATGACCGATATCGGCATGCCTGGCATGACCATGGCCTTTGATATTGATCCGTCACTCGACGCTGCCGCTTTGATGACAGATGTGGAGATGGTGCTCACTTTCGCGCGCCCGGACGGCATGAATATGGTGCTGGCGGCGGCCGAACCTGTGGCACCGCCCATGCAGGTTTCAGGTCAAATCAACTCCATCGATGCTCAATCACGGACGGCGAACATCACCCATGGGCCGATGACCGATATCGGCATGCCCGGAATGACAATGGATTTTCCCTTGGCTGAGGAACTCGAGATTTCCCAACTCACAGTGGGAACGGACGTCACGCTCATCCTGCGGCGCAACCCGGATTTCTCGATGACATTGATCGATGTTGTCCGTGACGGGAGGGTTACCCAGTGATCCCGGCGATCATCCGCGCCTCGCTGGCCAATAGGTTTGTTATTCTGGTCCTTGCCGTCATGATGGGTGTCGCAGGCATCTGGGCCATCCGCGAGACACCGGTCGATGCGATACCGGACCTGTCCGATGTGCAGGTGATCGTCCGCACCCCTTATCCGGGGCAGGCGCCGCAAGTGGTCGAAAACCAGATCACTTATCCGCTCGCCACATCGTTGCTGGCGGTACCTGGCGCACAGGATGTACGCGGCTTTTCCTTCTTTGGTGACAGTTTTGTCTATGTCGTTTTCGAAGATGGCACGGACCTGTATTGGGCAAGATCCCGCGTCCTCGAATATCTTGGGCAGATCACCGGGAGCCTGCCGGACGGAGTGTCCCCTCAGCTTGGCCCGGATGCCACCGGGGTCGGATGGATCTACCAATATGCGTTGATCGACAGAACCGGCACACACGATCTCGCGCAACTGAGAACGCTGCAGGACTGGTTTCTGAAATACGAACTGCAGGCTGTCGACGGTGTGTCTGAAGTCGCAACGATTGGCGGCATGGTCAAACAGTATCAGGTCGTCGTCGATCCGAACAAATTGCGGGCCTACGATATCACACTGACACAACTCAGGAACGCGATACAGGCGGCCAATCGAGAGACCGGCGGAAGCGTGATCGAGATGGGCGAAGCAGAATTCATGATCCGCTCGTCCGGATACATCGATGAGCTTTCTGATCTATCCAGCGCCCCCCTAATGATCAACGAGCGTGGAGCCGCTCTGACCCTCGGCGACGTTGCTGACATTCGCCTAGGACCGGAATTGCGCCGCGGAGTCGGAGAGTTTGACGGGCAGGGCGATGCCGTTGGCGGCGTGGTCATCATGCGATGGGGTGGCAATGCCCTTGCGACCATCAAAGCGGTGGAGGCCCGCATCGAAGAGTTGCGGCCGAACCTGCCGGAAGGTGTCGAGATTATCACGACCTATGACCGGTCCGGCGTGATCGAACGCGCAATCGACAATCTCAAGAAGAAGCTGACTCAGGAATTCGTTGTCGTCGTCCTCGTCTGTGCGGCCTTTCTGCTGCATCTGCGCTCATCACTGGTGATCCTGCTGTCGTTGCCCCTCGGCATCTTCGCTGCCTTCATTCTGATGAAAGCGCAGGGTGTGAATGCGAACATCATGTCGCTTGGTGGCATCGCGATTGCCATTGGGGCCATGGTCGATGCGTCGATCGTGATGATCGAGGCGATGCACAGGCGGCTGGAGAAGGAAAAGCTGACCGCAGAAAACAGGTGGAGGATCGTGCAGGAATGCGCCTCTGAGGTCGGTCCGGCCCTCTTTTACTCCTTGGCAATCATCACGGTCAGCTTTCTGCCTGTCTTTGTGCTGGAAAATCAGGAGGGCAGGCTTTTTGCCCCGCTGGCCTATACAAAGACCTATGCGATGGCCGCCGCCGCGATCCTATCAATCACACTGGTTCCGGTCTTGATGGGATACTTTGTCCGGGGCCGGATTTTGCCCGAGCGCAAAAACCCACTGAACCGATTGGTGGTCTTCCTGTATCGTCCCTTTCTGGATGCAGCCATCGCTTGGCCGTGGGCGACAACCTTGCTTGCCGGCGCCCTCGTGGCTTCAATGTGGTATCCGTACCAACGGCTCGGGTCCGAGTTCATGCCCGAGCTGAATGAGGGCGACTTCCTCTATATGCCAAGCTTCTACCCGGGAGTGTCGATCGGTAAGGCGCGCGAGGTCCTGCAGCAGACCAATCGTCTGATCGCTACAATCCCAGAGGTTGAAACTGTGCACGGCAAAGTGGGGCGCGCAGAGACAGCGACCGATCCTGCACCACTCACGATGGTGGAAACTACGATCCAACTCAAACCAGAAGCTGAGTGGCGCCCTGGCATGACCATGGGAAAAATTCGCGATGAGCTTGATCGGACTGTGCAGATTCCAGGCGTGACCAATGTCTGGATCCAGCCGATCAAGAACCGGATCGACATGCTTGCCACCGGGATACGAACGCCGGTTGGTGTCAAGATCTCGGGTGCTGATCTGAACGTCATCACAGACATCGGGATCGAAGTGGAACGAGCCGTGTCGGATATCGAGGGAACTGCCTCCGCCTATGCGGAGCGCCCGGTAGGCGGGCGCTTCATAGAAATCGACGTCAAGCGCGACGCCGCAGCGCGATACATGATGAGCGTGCGGGATGTTCAGGATGTGGTGCAAACCGCCATCGGTGGGATGCAGGTATCGGAATCCGTTGAAGGGCTGGAGCGCTTTCCGATTAACCTGCGCTATCCGCAGGCGTGGCGCGACAGCCCCGAACGCCTCGAAAACTTGCCCGTTGTCACCCCATCGGGGGCTCATGTGCCGCTGACCGCCTTGGCCGATGTCCGAATTGTAGATGGTCCGGGCATGATCCGATCAGAGAACGCTCGGCGCACGGGGTTCGTGTTTATCGATATCGCAGGACGAGACCTCGGCGGATATGTCGCCGAGGCGCAGAGGGTCGTGGCCGATCAGGTGCGCCTGCCGCCCGGATATTCTCTGACATGGTCCGGGCAGTATGAGTACATCGAGCGGATGCAGGACCGGCTGGCGATCGTCGCCCCCGCCACGCTTATGATCATCACGCTGATGTTGTTCATGGCGTTCAATAGGGTGATCGAAGTTGGCATCATTCTCGCCGCGCTTCCTGTCGCGTTGGCAGGCGGTGTCTGGTTTCTGTGGTATCTCAGCTTCGACATTTCGATCGCCGTCCTCGTCGGCTTCATTGCCCTGGCCGGCGTGGCCGTCGAAACAGCCATCGTCATGCTGCTTTATCTCAATCTCGCCTGGGAAAAGCGACGCAAACTCGGTCAATCCGAAGGCCGCAAGCTGACACAAGACGATATCGAGGAGGCCGTCTTTGAGGGAGCTGTTCTTCGGGTGAGACCCAAAGTCATGACCGTGGCCACCATCTTCGCGGCGCTGATACCGATCATGTATGGCACCGGCACTGGCTCGGAGATCATGCAACGCATCGCTGCACCGATGATCGGCGGTATGGTGACAGCGACCCTGCTGACGCTTTTTGTCATTCCTTCCACATTCGTGATTTGGAAACGGCTCGCGCTGAAACGCGTAAACCGCGAAATCACGTCCCCAATTCAGCAGCCCGTCGATGCAGCACTGCCTGCCGAATAATCGAACGCACAAACCTCAAGAATGGAGCTTCTCATGAAGATACTGACTGCAAGTCTCGCACTTCTGACCCTGTCCGCGACAGGGGCTATCGCACAAATGAACCACAATATGGATCATTCGGACATGCCGATGTCCGCCGAACAAATGGAGGGCGCAGTTCACGCGAAGGCCGTGATCAATTCGATCGGCGACGGCACTGCAAATGTGAGCCATGACCCGATTCCCGAGATCGGCTGGCCTGCAATGACGATGGATATGACGGTTCTGGAAAACGCGCAGATGATGGGAGAGGTGACCGATGGTGACGAGGTGACCCTGATGCTCGTCAAGGGCGAGGATGGCATGTACGCAATCGGGGCCATAATGCCGAACTGATCACGAATGCGCAGTTGCCGAGAAATCGGCAACTGCGGCGCGTGCTTGGAGAGGTACACCGAATTCGACCGCCGAGCTGCATGTAGGCGAAAGGAAAGTGAATGCCGCTGTCTTCGAAACAACTTGGTTTGATCGCTGCCGGCGGATCGGCCGTTCTTTTGCTGGCTGCCTTCTTGTTTCAGGCAGCGGGCTACGCACCATGCGCGATGTGCATTTGGCAGCGATACCCTCACGCGATCGCCATCGCTATTGGCGCGCTCCTCATGGTTGGTTTGCCCATCTTACTGCTACTGATGGCAGGCGCTGTCGCTGCGTCCGTGACAGCAGGCATCGGGATGTTTCATACCGGCGTCGAACGAGGTTGGTGGGAAGGTCCGACATCTTGCACAGGCTCTGGTCTTGATATGTCAAACTTGTCAGCTGCGGACCTTCTGCCCTCTGCATCATCCACAGCATCGGCCTTGGTCATGTGCGACGAAGTCGCCTGGGAGTTCCTCAGCCTGTCTATGGCGAGTTGGAACGCCGTGCTTAGTCTTATGCTTGCAGTGGTTTGGGCCTACGCCGCTTACAAGCATTCATTCACGCAACCCAAAATCGCGCAACAGGAACCGTTGTGACGCGTTACTCGCATTCAGGGAATTCGGTGGGATATGACATGTGAATGGCCAAATTCGGCTGTTTCATCAGCCCCATTACTCAAGAAAACTTGACCAGAAAACTGAGATGGACACTTGAACCTATAGTTGCTTGAGGTTGTATCACCACGATAAAACCCGATGACAAACGCCACAAGACTGTTGGAATTAGAAGCCGGAGTACGATTAATGCTGACACGACGTCATTTCATTTCAACGAGCGCTGCATTGTTCTCGGCACCGTTGGCAAGCCCCGTGTTGGCAAAAAGCTGGCCGACAAATAGCGAGAAGGCCGCCTGGGATGCGCAAGTTACTCCGGTAGGGTACGATCCGGCGACGTCAAACCCATGGGGGCTGCAGTCTCGGTTTCTACCGCAGCGAGTGACTGCGAACGATGGGCTGAAACCGGGGGACATTCACGTCGATGCAGTTGCGCGCTATCTCTACCACATCGAGGATGGCGGCACAGCGATGCGCTATGGTGTGGCCATTGCGAGGGGTAATCTCTACGAGCCGGGAACCTACACAATAAAGCGCAAGGTTGAATGGCCGCATTGGACGCCAACGGCCTCCATGATCGAGCGGAACCCCGAATACGCTCAATGGGCAGATGGGCAGGAACCGGGGCCGAGTAATCCGCTTGGATCCCGTGCGCTTTACCTCTTTGTTGGCAATCGAGACACCTATCTAAGAATACACGGATCGCCTGAGGCGCGATCTATCGGTGGTCGGGCCAGTTCAGGCTGCGTCCGTATGGTGATGGCGCATATCAACGATCTCTACCCAAATGTACAGATTGGCTCGACAGCACACCTTTACGCTGCCGAATGACCTCTTCCACGAGCAACGGTCAGGCTTCTTTGGCCACGCAAATCGGGTTGCCGCGCGCCGTGCGCAACGGCAACAGCGTGGTTTCGACAGGGCCACTGTGTTCGTACCAGTAGCAACCGTCTTCTGGGCGAAGGCGGGCTGTAGCCAGATTCTGACCAGGCCCGGCCAACTCAACCACGGCTTCCGGGACGTTCCCGATATCGGATGGCCCGTTTGGAGGCGTCGTAGCTGAACACGCGCTCAATAAAATAGCGCCTGCCAATAGTGTTCCTGATCCAATTCGCACGACAACCCCCTGCCAGTTCACACAATTTGCGTTTCTACGGATATCAATCGCATTCTCTGCGCCATGTTGCAACGACCTCAGTTGTGCCGTTTGGAAATCTACAACGACATTGGAGTTAGGCCTTGAACCTAAAGCCACTGGAGACATTAGAATCATTTCAACATATGATTCTGGAGAGATCAAATGGCGGCAAATTCCGAGACCGAGCAACACGACGTCTCTCACGCATACGACCATCCAACGCATGAGTCTGGTGAGGCAACCTGCTGCGGTGGCGGCACGGGATCTGGGGGCGTAATCCCTTCAACGCCGCCCGAGCATGGCCGAAGCTTTCAGGTGAGCGGCCTCGACTGCGTCGAAGAGGTCTCTATCCTTTCCAAAGTCGTCGGCCCGAAACTCGGCGGGGCAGAGCACTTGGCTTTTGATGTGATCAACGGTCGGATGACCGTGCTGGAAAGCGCTGACCAGATTTCGGACAGCCAGATCTTGGACTTGGTTGCCAGCACGGGGATGACGGCCCGTGCGTGGGACGCGGACAATGCCAGCGCCGATCAGGCGTCGTATCTCGCCAAACAGAAATGGTTCACGATTCTGAGCGGCGGCTTCTGGGCCGCGGGATTTCTGTGGCACATCATCGAGACCGGCATGGGGGGGGCACTCGGCCTCTTCGCGGGGCACGGCGAAGCGCCGATGCCACTGGTCGAGGCAGGGCTATTCGCGGTTGCGATCCTGTTCGGTGTCTGGCTCGTGGCACCCAAGGCATGGTCGTCCGCACGGCGGCTGTCGCCCGACATGAACCTGCTGATGGTCGTCGCAGTCGCGGGTGCAATTGGCCTTGGCGAATTTTTCGAGGCGGCAACGGTCGCGTTCTTCTTCTCGCTCTCGCTTTTCCTCGAAAGCTGGAGCGTCGGGCGTGCGAGGAATGCGATTTCAGCTCTGCTCGACCTCGCGCCGCCGACGGCAAGAGTTCTTAATGATGACGGCACGGAAGCGGACGTTCCGGCTTCCGCGGTTGCTATCAACGCACGTTTCATCGTGCGGGGCGGCGACCGCATCCCATTGGATGGTGAGGTTGTCGATGGGGCAGGGGCCGTCGATCAGGCGCCAATCACCGGAGAGAGTGCGCTGGTCCCGAAGGAACGGGGCGACGAAGTCTACGCCGGTACGATCAACGGCGAAGGCACACTGACGGTGCGCGCCACGAAGGCCGCCTCGGATACCGTGTTGGCCAAGATCATCCGCATGGTCGGTGACGCCCATGCCCGCCGCGCGCCGGTGGAGCAGTGGGTGGCGAAGTTCGCCCGCATCTACACGCCTATCGTCATGGCTCTCGCCATCGCAATTGCCCTGCTGCCGCCGCTCATTTTCGGGGGGGCCTGGGATTATTGGTTCTACAATGCACTCGTGCTGCTGGTGATCGCTTGCCCATGCGCTCTGGTCATCTCGACACCGGTCTCCATCGTCGCTGCACTCACCGCCTCAGCGCGGGCCGGGGTGCTGATCAAGGGCGGCGCATATGTTGAGGCACCGGGCAAGACGACTGCACTGGCCATGGACAAGACCGGCACGATCACCATGGGCGAGCCCGAGGTGGCGGCGGTGCATCCGCTGGGCAAAGCATCGGCGCAAGATCTGATGACCCTCGCCGCTGGACTGGAGGCACGTTCCTCGCATCCCTTGGCGCGCGCCATTCTCGCGCGGGCAGAAGCCGACGGGATCAATGTGTCCGCCGCGCAAGATACCCGAACCGTTCCCGGTAGGGGACTTGAAGGACGCACAGACGGCCGGTCGATCTGGCTAGGGTCCGACCGGTTTGCCGAGGATAAGGGTTTCGGCGACGCCATTCCGAAGGATTTGCGCGACCGCATCGAAGGCGCCGGCAGCACCCTTGTTGCCGTGGGCGACGACACCGGCGTGACGGGCATTCTGGAATTGCGCGACCGTATCCGCCCCGACGCCAAGGGCATCGTGGCACGGCTCCACGCGCAAGGCGTGAAGACCATCGTCATGCTGACGGGCGACAACGAGCGGACAGCGCGCGCCGTTGCCGCCGAGGTCGGCATCGACGAGGTCCGCGCCGAGCTTCTGCCCGAAGACAAGGTGACTGCCATCGAAGAACTGGTCGAAACGCATGACATGGTGGCCATGATCGGCGACGGGGTGAACGACGCCCCCGCCATGGCACGTGCGCATTACGCCATCGCGATGGGTGCTGTTGGTTCGGACGCGGCAATCGAGACGGCGGATATTGCCCTGATGACCGACGACCTCGGCAAGGTGCCTTGGCTGATCGGTCATTCGCGCCGGACAATGTCGATTATCCATCAGAACATCGGTATTTCCTTGGCGACCAAGGGTGTTTTCGTCGTCGCTACTGCGTTCGGAGTGGCATCGATGTGGGGCGCTATTGCAGCCGACGTAGGAGTGTCATTGCTGGTGGTGGCCAACGCCCTGCGCCTGCTTAACAGCCAAGAGGCCAAGGCGCCGCCGTCCGGCGGTGAACAGGTTGGTCCACAGATGACAAAGGCCGCGCTTGCCCACGGCCATTGATCACGCAGCATTTGCAAGGTAACGTAAGGTCCATATCAGACCTCACGAAAGAGGCATCGAGCAGTGAAAACCATCCGATTTCCCCGCCGTGCCGTCCTGTTGGGCGGGTTGGCAGCGTTTTTGTCCGGCTGTGCCAGCAAGTTCCGCAGCTATGGCGGACCCGAGGTGACCCGTGTTCGGCTTTATAAGGGACAGCGCTTGCTTGTTCTCGACGGAGCCGATCGCGTATTGCAAACCTATCCGGTCGGGCTGGGTTTCGCTCCTGAGGGTCACAAGCAATTCGAGGGAGACGGCCGGACCCCGGAGGGCACCTACATAGTAGATAAGCGCAACCCTGAAAGTACGTATCATCTTTCAGTTGGTATCTCTTATCCGAACGAGGTCGACATCGCCTTTGCCGAAGCGCAGGGCCTTTCCCCCGGCGGCGACATCTTCATCCATGGTGGTCCACGCCCGGGCATCGACCCAACGGACGTCCGCGACTGGACAGCTGGCTGCATCGCGGTCACAGATCGGCAGATCGAGGACATCTATGCAATGGTGAAAGACGGAACACCTATCCACATCTTTGCATGACGGTCTTTCTCATGCGGCGGTAGTGAGCCGTCGCATTGGCGCCATTGCCCAGCTCCACGAAGCCAAGATGAGCGCCAACAGCATCCAGTCCCCGAAGCTCGCGTAGAGTGTCGGCGGTCGCGCGGAGGGCAGGCTAGCGTCGATGATGCCCGTTTCGCCGGTATCGAGCCGCGCAACGATCTCTCCGCTCGCGTCGATGACCGCAGAGATGCCCGTATTCGCGGCTCGGATGACTGGAAGGCCTTCCTCTACGGCGCGCATACGTGCGGAAGCCAGATGCTGCTCGGGTCCGATGCTGGTGCCAAACCAGGCATCGTTTGTCGCGTTCAAAATCCAGTCCGGCCGGAACAGGTCGTCGACCACATGCCCTGGGAAGATGATCTCATAGCAGATCGCCACGGCGACCAGCGGCACACCCGGAAGCGCAAGCGTTCTCGGGCCCGGTCCGGGCGTAAAATCGCCCAGACCCGCCGTGAGCCGCTCGATGGGCAACCAGCCGCGGAATGGCACATATTCGCCGAAGGGTACGAGATGGTGTTTCGCGTATCCGGTCAGGATTCCGCCGGTCGCGCCAAAAGCCTGGACCGTGTTGAAATATCGGGTGCCATCCTCGCTCGGTACCCGGTCCGGCACCCCGGTGAGCAGCACGCTGCCTTCTGGTAGCGCAGCGGCAATGCGGGTCTGCGCCTCCGTATCCTCATCGAGGAAACCCGGAAAGGCGGTTTCCGGCCAGAGAAGAACGTCGAAATCGCCGCGCCGGGTTGAAAGCTCAAGATAGCGCGCGAATGTCGCCTCGCGGTTCTCGGGCGCCCATTTCTCCTCTTGTGGAATGTTGCCTTGGACAATGCGCAGGTCGACACCGGATGGCTGTTGTGCATCCGACTGGAGGCGAAGCGTGCCGACAGCCCACATCGTCGCTATGCCGGCCAGCGCCATGAGCGAGATGGTCAATCGTTGCCGCCCGGACGCCATGGCAGCCGCGCCGGGGAGTACCGCAACGAACACGGTGAGAAAGCTTAACCCATAGCTTCCGACCCAGGCGGCGGGCTGGCGAAAAGCGGCGTAATCGACCAGAGCGTAGCTGGCGAGGTTCCACGGAAATCCTGTCAAAACGTGACCTCGCAACCACTCGGCAGCGGTCCAGGAGGTCGCGAACAGGAGGCAGGCCAAGAGACTGCCCATGGCTCCGCGCCGCGCGATTTCGGCAAAAAGCGCGGCGGCAATGGCTGGGAAAATCGCGAGACCTGCGGACAATCCCGCGACCGCCGGGATCGCCATCGTCCCAAACCGCTCGGCCTCGACGTAGAAACTCTCTGCAATCCACGAAATCCCGAAACCGAACTGGCCAAGACCAAATGCCCAGCCGACGAGGAAAGCGCGCCCGAAGGAGAGATCGCGAAGACCGACAAACAACGCGGAATAGGCAATGGGAACAAGCAAGAGAAGCGAGAAAGGCGGGAAAGTCAGAACGGTCAGCGCCCCGGCGACGAAACCAAGCGTCATCCGCGAAAGAAAACGGTGGCGCAGAGCGATGCGGTTCAGAATTTCCGGCTTCACGACTTGATCGAACGCCGCGCGCTGATCCATGGCGCGGCGAGCAAGAGCCCCACGCCACTGACGACAAATACATCGGCCAAGTTGAAGGCAGGCCAATGTGTTGTGCCAATGTAGAAATCGAGAAAGTCTGTTACAGCCCGATACCGCACACGATCGATGACATTGCCCAGGGCTCCGCCAATCATCGCGCCATAGGCAAGCGTTTCGACCGCATTGTCGGCGCGAAACAGCATAATCCCCAGCCAAACACAGATGACAAGAGCGAGAGCGATGAGGCTCCACCACGGCGCGCCGCCCAGCATCCCGAAAGTCACGCCGTCATTACGATAAAAGACGAGGTTGAATCGCGGAAACACGGAAATCCCGGCGCTTAAAGTGGCGGAATTCGCAACGACAATGGCTTTGGTGATCTGATCAATCGCGAACGCAGCAAGCGCCGCGAAGACGCCGATAACCGGAGATACCTTGTTTAGTGACATTGCCTCATCCCAACCAGACATCAAGGAACAGCATCAGAACGAGCCCGACTGCCAGCCCGAGCGTTGCCCTGTTCTGATGGCCGCTGCGATGGGTTTCAGGGATGATTTCGTGGCTGATGACGTAGAGCATCGCTCCCGCGGCAAAGGCCAGACCCCAAGGCAGCAGCGGTTCCGACAGTGTGATGATCCCGGCCCCGAGCAGGCCGCCAATCGGCTCGACCATGCCCGTCAGCGCCGCGATGCCCCAGGCGCGCAGCTTCGGATATCCCTCGCCCAGCAGAGATACAGCGACGGCCAATCCTTCGGGCGCATTCTGAAGCCCGATGCCGATGGCGAGCGGCAGACCGCCCTCCATACCTCCGGATCCGAAGCCGACCCCGACCGCGAGGCCTTCGGGGAAGTTGTGGATCGTGATCGCGATGATGAACAGCCAGACCCGCCGCAAAGACGCCGCTTCGGGCCCTTCGCGTCCCGTCTTGAAGTGCTCGTGCGGCAGCTTTTCGTTCATCAGCGCGACAGCCCCCATGCCCAGAAGGATCGAGACGCATACGATGGCCGCAGGCATCGCGCCGTTTTCGAACATTGGCTCTGCCGCATCCAATGCCGGGATGATCAGCGAAAAGAACGAGGCTGACAGCATGACACCGGCAGCGAAGCCGAGCGACAGATCGCGCGTGGCCCGGGACGGGATGCGCCCGAACAGCACGGGAGCTGCCCCGACTGCCGTGAGCGAACCGGCAGCGAGACTTCCGAGAAAGCCGAGCATTATCGGAGACAGATTTTCCATGGGCGGGCCAGATTATCCTTCGGCGTAGCTCGAAAAGACTTCCGTCGACCCGTCCTTGCGGATGAGGAAGACATCATAGGCCTCGCGGTCGTCTTCTGGCCCCATGCCGGGCGAGCCATAGGGCATCCCCGGAACGGCGAGGCCGACGGCGTCCGGGCGCTCCTCGAGAAGGCGGCGGATGTCAGCGGCTGGGACATGGCCTTCGATCACGTAGCCATCAATGAGCGCGGTGTGGCAGGAGACCATGCGCTGCGGCACGCCGTTGTCGAGCTTGAAGCGAACCAACGACCCACCGAACATGTTCTCGCCCGTCGGCGCAAACCCGTTTTCTTCGAGATGGTTCATCCACGAGAGGCAGCAGCCGCAACCGTTCGTCTTGCGGACGTCGATCGCCGTTGCCTCTGCGAGGGCCTGTGCCGCCGGGAACAGGGCGAGCGTGATGGCAAGAGCTTGGGTCATACGTTTCATGGGTCAGAGCCTTTCGGTTGTCGTTTCGGCAATCTCGCTGCCGAGGTTTTGATTCAGAAGCGCGCGCGCCTCGGCCAGACGCGAGAGCGCGGCGGTATCATCCGCTTCGCTCTCGGCTGCTTCGGCGAGCCGGTCGTCAGCGAGGGGGTCAGTCGGGCGCCCATCCACGAGGACTTCGTAGTGCAGGTTCGGACCTGTCGCCGTACCAGTCGCGCCGACGCGGCCGATCACATCTCCCGCCGCAACGCGTTGGCCTTGTGCCAGGTCTTCCGGCACGGCGCTCAGATGCGCGTAGCGCGTCATGGTGTCGGAGCCGTGGGCGATTTCGACCACTCGACCATAGCCGCCCCGCCAGCCGATGAAACTGACCCGCCCCGGTGCCGTCGATTGAACCGGTGTCCCACGTGCCGCTGCGAAATCGACGCCGGTGTGCATCCGGACGTTGCCAAAGACCGGATGCGTACGGCGTCCGAACACCGAGCTGAGGCGCGCACCCTCGACCGGCTGTGCGAAGACGCGCAGCACCTCGCCATCGACGTAGATCGTCGCCTGACCGCTGCCGTCGTTTGGCCATACGATCTCGTAAAGCGAACCGCCGATCTCCAATGCGGCGAAGGCGAGCTCGGGCTGTCCGATCCTGTCCTCGCCCACACGCGCCTCGCGCCAGAGAAGCCTTAGTGTCTCGCCACCGGCCAACTCGCGGCGGAAGTCCACGGTCCCACCCAGCATCTGCGCAAGGTCCACGGAAAAACGGGCGGGTATGCCGGCTTCGTCGAGTGCCGCGAAGATCGAGCTGTAGATCACCGCTTCGCCGGCAAGGGTTACGATCTCCGGATCCGGAGCCACGACCTGCGTGGACAACTTCTCGCCGAAAACCACCTCGATCCGAACCCCGTCCTCGACGGCGAGTGAGACGGTGCGGGGGCTGCCGTCCACGGTCGAAGCGACAGTGACCGAGTGCCCCGGCCGCAGCCGTCGCAGATCGTATTCCGCGCCAAGCGCGAGGGCAACTTCGGCTCTGTCAGGTGCCGCAAGTCCAGCTTCGGACAGCAAGAAATCGAGCGTCTCGCCAGGTGCAATGTCGCGCGACCACGTCGACAGCGGTGGCTCGATCGCCCTTACCGGCCTGTCGGCAAACGCGACCTGCAGAAGGGGTAGGGGGCCGAGGTCGGGTGCATCCTCTGCCCATGCCGTCGCGGGCAGCGTCACGAGGATTTCAACGTTTCTAGGGGCTTCAGGACCTTGGGGCATCCAGCTACCTGCCTGGGCAAGTTCCGGCGGCACGGGTTCTTTCGACATGAAATCAGAGATGGCGATAGCCGCTCCCGAAACCGTCCCCGCAATTGCGACACCCGCCGCCAAAGTTCTGAGCCTCATGTCGCCCCCTCCATTTCTTCTGCTAGCGCGCGGCGAATTTTCGGCACCGCGAATTCTCTGGGTTCGTGATAGTCGATCATGGTGACGAACCGCCCAGAGGCTGCGAACAGGAAGACGCTCGCGGTGTGGTTCATCGTGTAATCGCCGCTCTCCGTCGGCACCCGCTCGTAGGTGGCGCGGAAGCCGTCCGCGACGCGCGCGATCTGCTCTTCCGGTCCCGTCCAGCCACGTATCCCAGGATGGAAGTAGCCGACATATTCGGCCATCGTTTCGACAGTGTCGCGCTCGGGATCGACCGTGATGAAAACCACGTTCATTTCGTCGGCCTCGTCTCCCAGATCGTCGAGCCATCCCGAAATGTCCGAGAGCGTGGTCGGGCAGACATCGGGACAGTAGGTGAAGCCGAAGAACGCCATCGTCGGGCGACCGATCAGGGTTTCTGGCCCGACCGCGTTGCCCTCATGATCCGTCAGACGGAAATCCATCTCGGTCAGGGCCACAGGCCGCTGCCCGACAGGTTCGGGTCCACCGGGTCCATCGACCTGCCACCAACCGACGAAGAGCATCAGGGCGACCGCCCCGACACCAGCCGCCCCGTACCCCAGGATCGCCCGTCGCCGCATCAGTCCTCTGGCCCCCGCGCGGCGATTCCAAGGATCGGCACCTCGACCGTCACTTCGCCTCCGTCGTCGAAAAGCAGGGTCAGCGGAAAGGTGTCCCCTTCCGTCATCGGTTCTTGTAGCCGCATCAGCATTGCGTGCAGGCCCCCCGGTTCGAGCGCGACGCTCTCGCCCGGGGCGATCGCGATCTCCCCCGCCGGGCTCATGGAACTCACACCTTCGGCATTTGTCTTCGTCTCGTGAATTTCGGGCATCATCGCGAGCGGTGTTGTAAGGCCGATCAGCGTCACTGGCTCGTCGCCAGTGTTGCGGATCGTCATGTAAGCGGCCCCGGGACGGTTCATCCCGATGGAGGCGCGGGACCACGCGTTCTCGACGACAACATACTCGAGTCCGGCCAGCGCGGGCGCTGAGAACCCTCCAAGGGTCAAAAGCGCCGCCAGTGTGCTGGTCAAAATATACTTTTTCATCGTTCTGATCCTGCCCTTTCTATTCAGCTTTGCGCGGCAGCGACTTCGGCAGCCACCAGACGACGCAATTCTGCCTCTCCGAATGGATCGAGCGGCTTGCCGTTCACGAAGAATGTGGGCGTCTGGCGAATTCCCACGGTCTCGACGTCAGCACGATCCTGGTTCAGGATCGCCACGACATCGGGTGCCAGCATTTGCGTGCGCGCGGCCTCGGCATCGAGTCCGGCCGTGGCGGCGATCTGAAGGATCAGGCCAGGCGCCGGGGCACCGTGCGACGCCCATCTCGGCTGTTCCCGCAGAACGGCCTCAAGCACCGGCACGTAAACGTCCTGCATGCGCGCCGCCTCGAGCACGCGGATCGCTTCCTCGGATGCCGCGCCGTGGAAGGGCGTGTAGCGGATCACGACGCGGACAGCATCCCCATGCTCGGCCATGATGTCCTTCACGATGGGATGAAAGGCGCGACAGGCCTCGCAGGCCGGATCGAAGAATTCGACGATCGTGACGGGCGCTTCCGCAGGCCCGAGGATGGGCGAGTAGGGGCGGATCATCGCGTCCGCGAGTTCCGGCGCAACAGGCTCCGCTTCGGCCACCGGGCCGGGGCGGGTTGCAAACCAGGTGGCTCCGCCGAAACCGGCGACGCCGAGGGCGAGAACGGACAGGATCAGGCCGCGTCGGTTCATGTTCGTGTGTCCTTCAATGAAAGGGCCGACAGCGCCCCGATCAGCGCGAAGGCGGCGAGCGCCATCAGCGGGATCGGGATGCCGAAGACCAGTTGGTTGTCATCGGTGCAAGAGGGGCCGGTGGCCGTGCAGGGCTGGATGCGTTCGGGAACAAGACCGACGTACAGCCCCATGTGCCAGAGGGCGATTGCGCCGCCGCCAAGCGCCAATGCGATGCCGTAGCGCCCCACGCGGCCGTCCCGCCACCAAAGGCCGAGCCCGAGGACAATGGCCAAGGGAAACATGAAGGCGCGCTGGAACCAGCACAGCAAACAGGGCGTCTGCCCCAGCACCTCGCCGATAAAAAGCACGGCAAGCGAGGCGACGAGTGCGATGATCCACGCCAGCCCGAGGGCTGTTTCTCCGGATATGCGGTTCATTTCGGTCAGATCCTCTCTTCCAGATCGGCGAGGATCTCTTCGGCGGAGGTGCCGTAGGGCCACGAGTCGGCGAAGCCCGCGTCGGGATCGAAGAGGAACAGATGCGACGTGTGGCCCATCGTGTAACCATCCGGCGCTGCGGCCTCTTCGACGCGCTCAAAGAAGATTGGAAACGTCTCGGACGTGGCGGCGATCTGTTCCGGCGTGCCCGTCAGCCCGATGATGCCCGCATCGAACAGCGGGACGTATTCGGCGAGTGCTGCGGGCGTGTCTCGTTCAGGGTCGATTGTTATGAAAATCGGCTGGACCTTGGCGGCATCGTCGCCCAGACCCTCCATCACCGCCGCGACCTCAGATAGGGTCGTCGGGCAGACGTCGGGGCAGTTGGTAAAGCCGAAAAAAACCAGCATCCAACGCCCCGCAAAGTCCTCCTCCGTTTGAACCATACCCTGGTGGTCCGTCAGTTCGAACTCAGCGAAAAAAGGCGGCTCGGCGTCAGTTCGGGCGCTATCGGCACGATAATCGGACCATAGCAAGAGCCATACGAAGGCAAGCGCTGCCACGCCTGCCAAAACCCAAAGAAACTTCTGTGCCGATGTAAGGGACAATCCTGTTCGCCTGTTTTTGATTCTTATTGCATGTGCGGATACATCCTCTAGCCGCTAGAGGTTCAAGCACGAAATCATGGTATAGCTTGAACTCACGCGTCTGTGAATCCGACACTTGTTTATTCCGACGGCAAAACCTACACAAACTGTATCTTTTTCATGGAGGCGAAAATGCTCACGATCGGTACTCTGTCAAAGAAAACTGGCACAAAGGTGCAGACCATCCGGTACTACGAACAGATCGGACTCATGCCCGAACCTGGCAGGACGGAAGGCGGACAGAGGCGCTACGACAATGCACAGCTCGACCGACTGTCCTTCATCCGCCATTCGCGGCAACTCGGTTTCTCGCTCGATGCGATCCGCGAGCTGCTCGACCTCAGCGACCATCCCAACCGCCCCTGCGACGAGGCAGATGCCATCGCGCGTCGCCAGCTCAAACAGGTGGAGCAGCGCATGGCCCGCCTGAAGGCGCTGCGCACGGAACTGAAACGCATGGTTCACGAATGCAGCGGCGGGCGGACGGGAGATTGCAAGGTGCTTGAGGTGTTGCGGGACCATTCGGAATGCTTGACCGAGCACGAGGAAATCGGGGCATAATTCAAAAGTTGGGGCAAAAATCAAAAATCTTTGAGCAAAGGGTTGAAGCTACAGTGACTATAGCAATTAGTCTTGTTCCAAGACGATTCGAGGAGCGACCCGTTGCAGATGACCGACCCCCTACTTGTACCCACCAAACTACTGGATTTTGATGCCGCGCCTCTTGCGCATCTAATTGAGAACCGCAGTTGGCGCGGCTTATCCGAATACGATCGGATCGGAGCTGCCTATGATTTCGTTCGGAATGAAATCGCGTTCGGATACAATCGAGCTGACGACATCCCCGCATCCGAAGTGCTTTCCGACGGCTACGGGCAGTGCAATACCAAAGGCACGCTCTTGATGGCCCTGCTGCGTGGTGTTGGCATTCGTTGCCGGTTGCATGGGTTTACGATCCACAAAGGCTTGCAGCGCGGTGCTGTCCCAGAGTTGGTGTATCCGCTTGCTCCGCAGGAAATTCTCCACTCATGGGTAGAGATCGAATTTCAAGGGGCTTGGATCAACCTCGAAGGCTTCATTCTGGATGACGCTTTCCTGAAAGTCCTGCAAACGTCGTTCCCGGACACGGACAGTCTCTGCGGTTATGGCGCGGGCACGGATTGCCTTGGCGCGCCTCCCGTCGACTGGAACGGAGAAGATACCTACATTCAGAAAACCGGTATCGTGCAGGATTTCGGCGTGTTTGATACGCCGGACACCTTCTATTTGTCCCATGGGCAATCCTTTGGATGGCTGCGTGGTGCCCTTTACCGTCATATCATACGCCACTGGATGAATGCGCGCGTACGTGGTTTCCGCAGCGGCCGCCTGAAGACTGACCGACGCGCGACACACGCGCATGAGGAGCCTGCCAATGCCGCATGATCATGGGCACGCGCATATCGATCCGGATTCCGGCGATCGGCGGGTTGCCATTGCGATCTGGGCGAACGGGCTTCTTACCGTTGCGCAGATCGTCGGGGGCATATTGTCAGGCAGTCTGGCACTGATCGCCGATGCGCTGCACAACTTTTCCGATATGGCCTCGCTTGTCATTGCCTTCGCCGCACGCAAGATCGCGCGCCGCCCAGCCGATGAGCGCATGACCTTCGGCTATGGTCGGGTCGAAATCGTCGCGGCCCTGATCAACTACACCACCCTCATCGTGATCGGCTTCTATCTGATCTACGAAGGTGGCATGCGCATGATTGATCCACCCGAAGTCATGGGGTGGACCGTCGTCATTCTCGGTGGAATCGCGCTTGTGGTCGACACGCTGACCGCAATGCTGACCTATTCGATGCAGAAGGGGAGCGTGAACATCCGCGCGCTGTTTCTCCACAACCTTTCGGATGCGTTGGCTTCAGTGGCCGTCATAGTCGGCGGGACGCTCATTATACTTTATGATATGCGTTGGGTTGATCCGGCCATCACCATCGGGATCGCACTCTATATTCTGTATCTGTCCTTCACCGAAATAGGGGGCCCAATTCGAACCCTGATGCTTGGGAGCCCACCAGATATTGATGGAAATGACGTGGTCAGAGCGATCCAGAGTGTCGATGGCGTTGTGGACGTGCATCATGTCCACCTGTGGCAAATGCAGGAGCACGCTGCGGCATTGGACTGCCATATTGTCGTCGAACGCGAACGGATGGGTGAGGCCGACAAGATTAAAGAAAACGTCAAATCGGTGCTGCATGAACGTTTCTCAATCGAGCATTCCACGCTTGAATTCGAAGCGAGCGACAATGCGCATCAGGAGGCGCAGGTGTTCGGACACCGCTCATGACGATTGCCCAAGGCATACTAGTGGTCGTTGGCCTGCTGTCCGGTCTGGTTTTGATTGGTGCGCTCCTTTGGTCGATCGCCCGCCCGTCCAAGCGCATCTGGCCTCCAAACAGAGAGCATTCAGTCATACCAAACATTGCATGGGGACTCACATTGGCCGTGTTTGGGGCGGTGATCGGTTTGGGCATCTTGGATTGGAAATCCGCTTCTATGGCCAACGCACTCCGTTGGGCGGTCGGGCCGTTCTTGATCGCAACCGGAAATCTGATCGTCTGGTGGGGGGCATTCAGCATTGGACTGAAAGCCACCAGCGGTGCGAAAGACGAGCTGATCACTTCGGGTCTCTACCGTTTCTCTCGGCATCCGCAATACCTTGCCGACATGGCCATCCTGATAGGCTGTGGTCTTCTCTTCGCCTCACCTTGGGTTTGGGCTATCGTCATCGTTGGAGTTGCCGCGCTGGCTCTTGCCCCGCTCGCGGAAGAGCCATGGCTGCATGAACAATACGGCTCCAAGTATCGCGACTATTGCGCTGAAACGCGTCGATACCTGTAAACTCGCTGCCTCACGAGAACGTCATCGTTTTTCAGTTGAACCTCCAGCTACTAGAGGTCGTATCCGTCAGCCAACAAAAGAGTGAGGCAAGGCATATGACAAAAACACTGAAAACACGACGCCAGTTCGTCTCGACAACTATGATCGGACTTCTGGCAACACCTTCCCTTCTCCGTGCTCAGGAGCAGGAGCCCTCGGCGGTACGCAGAAATATTTCGTCCTTTAGCGCGGATCCCTGGCAAGACCACTTCGATAACCTTCAGCACGGTGCAATTTTGTGCGACATCGACTCGCGTGCAGTCCAGTATTGGTCGGAAGACGAAAGTGTCTACAAACTCTACCCGTCGAGTGTCCCTGCCTCGGAAGAGTTGACCCGCCGAGGATATACAAAGGTTATAAGGAAGGTGGAGGGGCCGAGTTGGCGGCCCACTCCATCAATGAAAGAGCGTAACCCTGAATGGCCTGACTATTGGCCGCCGGGTCCTGACAACCCGCTTGGAACACACGCACTTTATCTGTCGTGGCAGTATTACCGGGTGCACGGAACCGGTGACACGCGCAAAATCGGTCGGCAATCATCAAACGGCTGTATTGGGCTCTACAACGAGCACATTGCTGAACTTTTTGCTCTGGCAGAAGTGGGAACCCAAGTCAGGATATTTTGATTGCCAAGGAAAGATGGCTGATACTTCCAAACTCTTTACATAATAAACCTTATCAGACTCGGAATGCCCGCTCGGCCCATCCCTGCCTCAGCCGCGACGATGGGCAAAACTTTGCCCAACAGGACCACACCGCCTCGCTGCATGAAGTCACCATGCTATCTTATTCAACCAAATGGCGAGCTTGATCGACACCTTTAGAAACCGAAAATCACACAGTATCAGCCGCTTCATCGTCGAATGTATAGTATATTGCGTGGTTAAATACGCCACATCATGGCCGAGCTTCGGTCATGAATCTGAAGGAACGAGTAGGTCTGAATCTTCAAGATGCCCGGCGCGCCAAGGGCATCAGTCAGGAGGAATTGGCGCATCGTGCAAGTGTGAACCGCGGCTATGTCGGCAAGATCGAAAACGCCAAGTATTCCGCCTCGCTGACAACGCTCGAAAAGATCGCCCAAGCTCTGAACATCGATCCTTCGGAACTTCTCAAACCCCGCAGCTAGGAGGCCGGACGACACCCTGCTCCGGGATGGCGGGTGGATGATCGTCCGCTCAAAGGCGTGCCCGTGCGCGAAGGCGTAGCAATCGTGAACGGGTCAGAACTTGTCGTCTGGCAAGAGCATCTCTGGAACACTGGCGACCGCACGCGGGTCTGGCTCGTAAGGCCCGAGGAGATTTGCGTAGTCAATATCATCGAACGAGATATCGATCTCGATAGATCCGGACCCGCCTAGTCTAGCGCGCCTTGTTCGATTGCGAGAGAACCGTTCCTGCCAACGATTTCGTGTCACTGCTGTACTTGTCGCTTTGCAGGACCTTGGAGGCTTTGTCCTCCATCGCCGCCCCCGTCTGTTTACCAGTCCCGGACTGCGCCAGCGCCGATGCCGCCAGGCTCTTGGCGGTTGCGGAGGCGTTCGGGTCGCTTAGCGTGGCCGCTGCCTGCGATGCGACTTTCCGCGAGGTGCGTTTCGTGTTCTTGCCCATGATACTGCTCCGTAAGGCGATTCTGTTCCTGTTTTGTCTACATCCTATGGCGCGACCCGTCTATCAAATCTTTACACTTATTTCACTTATTCCGTTTATTTCTCTTGCATGCGTGACTCCCTGGGTACATCTAAGGGGGTGAACCGAGGAGAAAAACCATGGCCGATACCGCGGAAAGACCAGCCCAGAGCGGCCTCATGGAGCGCCCGCCGACCCCGGAAGAAATCGACAGTGCCGCGCATGCCGCAACGGCCATCGCCGTGGCTATGGAGCTGGACGGAGGCTTGAAAGTCTCGGGAGAGAACGGCGATCCGGTCTCCATCGCGCCAGAGGTTGGAAAACTGATCATCGAACTGCTCGGCCATGTGAGCAATGGCAACATGGTCACGCTGGTTCCGGTAGGCACCATGCTCACAACCCAACAAGCCGCTGACATGCTGAACGTATCCCGCCCTCATCTCACGAAGTTGCTCAAGGAGGGGAAAATCCGATTTGAAGAGGTGGGCAAGCACCGGCGCGTGCCTCTGATGGCGCTCATGCAATACCGGGAAGAGAAAGAGCGGCGCCAGGAGCAGGCGATGCGCGACCTTGCGCGATTGGGTCAGGAGTTCGACAACGCATGAGTTTTGTGGCCAACCCATTCGTGGTTGTCCTCGATGCCAACGTCCTGTTTCCGTTCCGGGTTCGGGACGTCCTCTTAACGTTCACACAAGAAGGCCTGTTTCGGGCCAGGGTCACCGATGAGATTCTCGACGAATGGACACGCAACCTGATCGCGCTCAAACCACATCTCGAAGAGAGCGTTCGCCAGCAGGAAGCCGCCATCAGAGAGACCTTCGAAGAATGCTTCGTGACCGGATACCAGCCCTTGATTGCTGGTCTGGACCTGCCGGACCCGGACGACAGACACGTTCTCGCGGCGGCGATTCGATGCTCGGCACAGGTTATTGTGACAGAAAACCATCGAGACTTCCCAAGCGAAGTTCTCGACGAGTATGGCGTTGAAACGCTCGGCTCGGATGACATGCTCGCCAATACCTACGACCTGTATCCATCTGGCGGCGCCCGTGCACTCCGCCGCGTGAGAAAAAGGTATGAAAACCCGCCGATGACGCCGTCCGAGTTCCTGCTCGACCTGACCCGGCATGGCCTGTCGAAACTGGCGGCGCAGGCCCGTGCCGATATCGAATACCTTTAGTTGCCGAACGACGCCTCAGTATCTGACCCAATCGGTGTAATCCATGGCGCCGTCGTAATCGCCATACTCCATCATGACGGCGCGGCTATAGAAGGTCCAAAGCCCACCCGAGCCAGGTGTCGGGATGTCCTGACCGTTTTCCGACGCGAACGAAGCCGGCCAAGGCGAATGTGAGCCGTAGACGCGCACGATGTAATGACAGTTCTTGTTTTCATGATCGCAGGATCTGATGGACCAGTCCCACTGACGTGGTTCATCGCGCGGCTCATAAGATCGACCGCGCCACCAAAGCACGCGCGTTCGGCGCAGCCATTCGTAGTCCGGTGTCGAAATATCGAGAGCATCCTCTCCCCGCGGTCCGCCCAAAGCAACCGGAACGGCAGCATAGGTGCAAACCCCAAAGGGTGGCCGGCTCGGCCAAGGCGTAATCCGCCGGATCATTTCGGCATAGGCGGCTGAACACACAGCACTCGACGGAAACCCCCCGGCCATACACAGCATGATGGCGCAATCCATATCGTAGGCACGGGCTTTCTGGGCATCGACCGTCAGCCCGGCTGCGAGAACCAGTGACGCAAGGCGGGTGTGTCTCATATCGGCCTCCTGGAGTGACTAGGCCAATTCTCGCTCAAAATACGTATTGCGCAATATTATATATTGCAGAGTGATGGCTTTCTGCGGAATGCTGCCGATTGTAGAAGGACTCCCAGTGGGGGAGTCCGGTGCCGATCGCAAGAGACCAAATCTTGATTACTATTGATGGGGTGAAGGACCTCATCGGGTCGGGAGTCGACTTCCGCTGTCGGTACGAGCTTGTCGAGTTCACGGACGATGGGAAGCCCCGCTATCAGTGTGTCTACCTGCGCGAAGGAGAGCCCGAGGCGATCCTCGTCTCCACACGGTTCGGACCTTACGGACCAGAACCCCGCCTCTTCAACATCTGGCCCGGCCTCTTCAAACATCACTACGAGTTCGGCGATGGTCGCACTCTGTGTTTTGACAGCGACTACTCTATCCCCTTCGACGCTCCCGGCGGAGGCGATGATCTTCGGAGCGGACGGAAGCGTCAGAACAACTGACGGCTGGACGGTTCACGGCCAGGTAGACAAGAACCCCCCGCCCACACACTCTCAGAACTTTACGACCACGGCCCCGTCGGATGTGCTGGCGGCCATTCATGCGACAGCTTCAAGACATGAACGCAACCGAGCCCTACGAGCACTCGAGATCAGCTCCGATGACTGGCTGGCTCTATTCCGCGCCTTGATCGAAACTGAAAGCGCTTATCGCCCTGACGCCATCAGTGACAAAGGCGCTTATGGTCTCGGCCAACTCATGGCCGCCACCGCACACGACCTTGGCGTGGACAGAACCGATATCGCGCAGAACCTCGACGGGTCAGCACGGTACCTTTTGGCGCAGCTAGAATCCTTCAACGATGTCGATCTGGCGCTGGCCGCCTACAACGCCGGGCCGCATCGCGTCGTAGAATACGGGGGCGTGCCACCCTTCACGGAAACACGCGACTACATCGCCCGGGTGCATCGCATTCGAGCGCGCCTTTCCGGCGCAGCCACGCAAGACCTGACCGGACCGACGATGCGCGACGCCACGCGTCCCGTCGTCGTGCTCGACCTGAAGTAAGACCTGAAACGAGGGAAACCGATGCGAAGATTGCCTCCAGGATACCTACCTCCAATCATTGGCCTTCTGGCCTTATGGGCCTCCCCTGCCCTTGCCCAGGACCTCTCGCCCATCCAGACAATGCTCGAGACAATCGAAGCGGCGCTCACCGGCCCAATCGGCATCGCGGTCGCGACGCTCGCCGTCATCGGCACTGGCTTCATGTGCATGATGGGGCGGCTCAACTGGGGATGGTTCGCCTCCGTGGTGATCGGGATCGTCCTGATCTTCTCCGCGGGCACCATCGTTGACGGGTTTACCTGATGGCCATGCGATCCCCTCTCTTTCTCGGGTTGGCCCGCCCACCGAAATATCTCGGCTTGCCGGTCGGATATCTCGTCGTGCTCACGCTTGGCGTGGTCCTGCCCTTTATCTGGACGAAGTCACCGGTCTTCTTTCTGGTCGGTGCGCTCGCCTATCCTGTCCTCTGGTTTGTTGCCGACAAGGAGCCGCATTTCTTCGAAGTTCTGCGCGTCTCCTACGGCACGGTGCGCGGCACGCGCAATCGAGCGCTTCACGGCGGAGACAGCTATGGCGCTTAACGGGATGAAATATGCAAAGCCCAGCCCGGCGGTCATTGAAACCAGCGGCCCAGCCTTGGCACGCGAGAGCCATCTCGCCGAGCATTTGCCCTACGTCGCCTTCGCCGAACCCGACGTCATGGTCTTGCGGGAGGGCGATCTGATGGCCACGCTCCGCCTCGAGGGACTTGCGGCACCGACGACACCGGACATCGATCTCGATGCCATGAAACGCGCGGTCGCGGCGGTTATCGCGCAAACAGGCAATCTCTACGGCTTCTATGTTCACCGCATATTTGTTCCCCAGAACCTCACGCTGCCTCCTGTACAACGTGACGGCTTTGCAGCCGAGATCGACCGACGCTGGCAAGCTCACATCGCGCAACTCGCGCCCAAGAAACCGCAGCTTTATCTGAGCATCTTGCGACGTCCGGAGATCGGGGCACGGGTCCCGCTGCTCAACGCCTTTGCCAAGCGAACCTGGATGAAAGACCGCGCGGGTCGCGCGCGGGAACTCGATGAAGTGGCCGGATTCTTCGAGACTGCGCTTGGGCCTGCAAAACCTGTTCGTCTCGACAACACCACCGGCGAATGGCTCGGGTTTCTTGCGACGCTGCTCACCGGCCAATACGCCCCGATTGCCCGACCAAACGCCCCCCTGCCCCTGGCCTACGCGCTTGGGTCCTGCCGAGCGACTTTTGACGCAGATACGGCTCGGATCACATGTGGCACGACGGGTGAGACACGGTATGGGGCCCTCTTCAGCATCAAGAGCTATCCTGCACTGACCGATGTCTCTCTGTTTGACGGTCTCGACCTTCCGCTTGATGTCGTGCTGACGAATTCCTTCACGCCGATCCCCACCAATATCATGGCAGAACGGATTCAACGGATCGTTCGGCAGATGCGCGCGGCCGATGATGCGGCAGTCTCCTTGCGGGATCAACTCATGGAAGCGGCCGATGACCAGGAAGCAGGGCGCATTGCATTCGGCGATCATCACCTGTCCATCGCCGTCCACGCGCCCGATCAACCGACGCTCGAACAGGCCGCAGCCGAGATCAAACGTCTGGGGCAGGAAATCATGGCCGTGATCGTGCGAGAGAACATGGCCCTCAAGGCAACCTATTTTGGGCAGGCTCCCGGTAACTACGGCTACCCGTCAGACAGCACCTCGGATGCCGGAATGTCATCGGCGCGATTGTAGCCAAACAGGATTTCGTTGCGGACAAAATCATAGACGACCCCGACCCGGTCATGGGTCGCGAGGGCAGACCAACCACGCGCGGCAATCAGCCCTTGAATAGACTGCGCTTTAAAATCGAGAAGCGGCGTTGCGGAGAGATGGTCACGGGACATGGCGAGCCTCTGGATTCGTTGTCCCAGACAGGATAATGTCTCTAGCGACTAGAGGTTCAAGGAATATTCTGATGTTCTCCATCGGCGAGCTTTCACGACGCACCAAGGTCAAGGTTCCGACCATCCGCTACTATGAGACTGTCGGCCTGCTGACCGCGCCCGAGCGCACCGAAGGCAACCAGAGACGGTACGATCAGGCGGGTCTGCAACGATTGAGCTTCATCAGGCATGCACGCGACCTCGGGTTTTCGATTGAAGCGATCTCGTCGCTGATCGAGCTGCAAGACCATCCCGACCGGTCCTGCCAGGCGGCAACCGATATCGCGGCCGCGCAACTCTCGGATGTCCGGGCGAAGATCAGAAGGCTCCGTGCGCTGGAGAAAGAGTTACTCCGTATCACTAAAGGGTGTGATGGCGAAGGCGTGTCAGAGGACTGCTACGTGCTAACATCCTTGGCCGACCACGAGCTGTGCGAGCGGGAGCATTGATAGGCCAAGATCGGATGTTTCTGTCAGCAGCAATCTCAATTGATCAAAAAGGTATATGTCTCGCATACCGACCTTAGCCCTTGTTGCGGCGAAGGTTCGGAAAGAGACCACTTTGACGCATGCTTCACGTTGCACCAATGGCTGCCATCGTTATGTTTCGGGCAACAACTCGCCTGTAATAAAGCTGTATGACCCGCGCACCAATTTAAGCACCACGTCCAATTCGGCTTCGGTGGTCGGGGTGTAGATCATTACGAACCCTTCCCAACCTGCGCGTTGATCGGCCCACGGATGTGCCACGGCCCAACCAGCATCTATTGCGGCGCGAGCTGTGTCCGGGTGGAGCGACGCATGAAGGCTGCCATCAGGATGAAGATGCGCAAACTCGCGGCCCCCGACAATGGCTTGCGGTTGGGCTATTGGGACATCACTCCCAAGTTGAAATCCGACGGCACCGGGGAGAGACACGCGGGTCGCCCCGAGCACAACTCCGGGAAACTCTGCGACCTGACGCAGCATTTCTTCTGATAGTTCAGGGATTGCCTGCACATCGATCTGCACATGCGGCACCCCATTCGTTGTCTCAGGCCGAGGGGCTTCACGCATTGGGAAGGCACTGTCTTGGGCGAGTGCAGGCGCAACCATAACCAGCATGGAAGCGACGGCCGATATCAAACACAGTTTTGGAAACGTCGTCACATCTAAATCCTTATGATCCCGGCCGCAGCGTTGATTGAGAGTGACTTAGGCCGCGTGAAAGGCTTGGCTCACAGCGTAGGTGTCCTCGAACCAGTTCCAAAGCACGACCTGACCGTCGCGCACCTTGGCCCGCAAAGCAAAGGTGAACTCCTCCGTTTCTGCGCCTGATCCAGTCAGCAACATTTTCATCCGACCAAACACGGCCACGGTATCACCAGAGGCGAAGGCATCTTGGTTTTCCCAATGAGTCACCTGAACATTCTGCGAAAATGTGCCGAGGAAACCAAAGATCGTCTCCTTGCCTTCCCACGTGCCGATCCATGGAAGGTCGGGGTCGCCTTCGTTTTGCCAGACCATGTCATCCGCCATAAGCCCGCCCATGCTGTCCATGTCTCCGCCGCCCATGGCCCCCATGAAGGCCATGACCGTATCAAAAGATGCTTGGGTCTCATCATCTGCAGTTTGCGCGCTTGCTGGCGCAGAAAGGGCGAGCCCCGTTGCGGCGGCTGCCGATGCGGTGAGAAGTTGTCGTCTATCCATAGGGATAATCCAATCTTGGGTGATGATTACTGGCCGGAAAGCTGCTGCAAGGCGCTGGCCCAGTCTTCGACGTGATAGGTGCGGATAATCACGCCATCGTCCAGCTCGTGGATATCGATGGTCAGGATGTCAAAGCTGCGCCCTTCACCATCAACACCAAGGAATGGGCCCGTCGGCGTTCCCGTTGCACGGCTGCGAACGGTCACGAAATCACCGTCCTGATGCATGGCTTGTACGGACCAGTCGAGGTCGGGAATGAGCTGGCTGAAGAAACCCATCTGGCCGACGAAGCCATCGCGACCCTCATTCTCGTCGGAGTAGTCGCCAATGCTCTCCCAGTTCTCTGAGGTTGCGCTGAGAAATGCGGCCACTTGCGCCTCGGAACCGGGATTGCTCAGCAGGTTGTAGACAGCTTGCACAGTGGCTGTGTCGTCGGCTGCGGCACTCGTTGCGATGGATGCGAGGCCAAGTGAGGCCGCTGCGAGAGTTGTTCGGAACGCGTTCATAGATATGTCTCCTGGTCGATAAATGACTATGCCTCACGGGGTTGCGAGCGCTGTGCATCCAAGATGGACAAATCCAGATACAATCATAAGATGGGATAAACAAATTTAACCGTTCGGATTACTTACATAATGATTGATCGACTTCGCCAGATGGCCATCTTCGCCAAAACGATTGATCACGGATCTTTCCGAGGCGCGGCTCGGGAACTTCGGCTGTCACCGTCGGTGGTCAGCCACCACGTCTCGCAGCTTGAAGAAATCCTTGGGGTCGCATTGATCTATCGCTCGACCCGAAAGCTGACGCTGACATCGGAGGGTCACAGGCTGCTGGCCGCGACTCACAAGATGCTGGAGGCCGTCGAAGGCGAATTGGTTGATTTGTCTGTTTCCGCAAGTGCGCCAAGCGGTGAGCTTCGTGTCACCATTCCTTCTGTCCTGTCGCAATCGAATTTCACAGAGCAAATCGCCGCCTTTTCCAGAACATACCCTCGGATCAAACTATTTCTGGATTTCTCAGACACACGTCGTGCGCTCATTGATGACGGCTTTGATATTGCGATCCGAATGGGGCCGAAGGCGAAGAACACTGCGACTTCACGCAAACTCTTTTCGGTCGAGCGTAAGTTGGTCGCCTCTGCTGAGTACCTCTCATTGCGACCGGGCCCCGATGATCCAAAGGACCTGATTGGTTGGGATTGGCTGGCTCTGACACCTGCGCAAAACGTGCCCTTGGAGTTTGGAAAATCTGGCGGCGTTCAAGCAACCATCAAACCAGAAGCGCACATCTTTGCAAACGATGCCCAGGCGCTCTATCGTCTGGCCCGTGCGGGCGCGGGGCTTGCAATCGTTCCAGATTTTCTGGCCAGTGAAGACGTGGAAGCCGGATCAATGAGCTACGTTCTGCCCGATTGGAAGTTACGCGCTATTGATGTCTTCGCAACCTGGCCAGCTAATGCTCCAAAGCACGGCCTTATTCATCTGGCGTTGGACGCTCTGAGCCAGAGATGATTGTTAAAGCAGCCCTTGGCGCAGCCGCAGCGAAAGCTCACTAAGTCCCGCATTGCCGCCACCGATTATTGGCGCGATGAAGGTCCGTAACCGTCACCTGCGAACCCTTAGGCAGGTCTGTCTTGCGACCGCCTAAGCGACGGCCTCGTCCCGATCCGGTTGCAGATCATGCAGAAAATCGACTGCACGCTGCGCATGGGCCGCGGCCTGGAAGATATATCGCGTGTCGCTCCGAAGACCGCGAAGCCAATGATCGATATAGGCGGCATGCTCCGCGCGCGGTTCCGGCGACAATCCCAGATCGGCGGCCAGAAACGCAGCGCCCAGTTCCGCGACAAGCTCCTCTTGCGCATAGCCTTCATCGCCCCAGCGTTTTCGACCGAAACTCCGGTCCAGGCGATCGGGATGGCGGGTCCAGTGGGTGATCTCATGACCGAGTGTTGCGTAGTAGCTCTCCGGGTCTTGGAAAGTCTCGAAGGACGGCATCTGCACGTAGTCCGGCTCAACGGCGTAATAGGCCTGGGTTCCCCCGTGACGAATGTCGGCCCCTGTCGCGGCAAAGAAGGCGTCTGCAGCTGCATCGCGCTCGACTGTGTCGAGTATCGGCTCCGGGACGGCGTAGAACCCCTCGGGAAGGCCCTCGATCTGGTCGACGTTGAAAACCGTGTAGCCTTTCATGAAGGGGATCGCGACTTCACGATCCTGACCGGCGGCGTCGGTTTCGGTCTTGCGAAAGGTGTCTGCATAGACGACCAACTCGCCCTTCGCGCCCTTGCGCACCTGGCCGCCGAGTTCTGACGCCTGACGATAGGTCATCCAGGTCGGCGCGGCGAAGCCTTTGGCGACCGAGGCGATCCAGAGCAGGACGATGTTGAGACCGCGATAGGCGACCCCGTTGTGCCGCAAGGGTCGGGAAACCCGCCCCGCAAGATGCTCGGTGTTCCAGGGCTTGTGCCAGGGTTGGGTCCCGGCTTCGAGATCGGCGATGATCTTCGCGGTGACGCGGGTGTAGATGTCGGGTCGTTTTGCCATGATGTCCTCCTTTCGGCAGGTCCCTCGTGCGGGACGCGAAAAGGCAGGACGGACGCCGTGAGCCGACGGCGCATGGTCAACACGGGGGAGCGTCCGCGACCGGCGCGGGCAGGCCATTGCGCTGGCGGCGGCGTCTGTCACGCCCGCGCTCCCCTGCTCGCACGGGGGACCTGACGGAAGGCGCAGCTGGCAGGCGGGTCGAGGATTGATCAGCCCCGTGTCATCGGCGCTTGGGCCGCGGATTGGCCTGGAACCCAGGCGGAGACGCGCTCCTATAGCGCGCGCAGCCGGTCGATTGCGGCCGAGAGCGGCATGGCACGCAGACCGCCCTGCCCCGGCACCTCGCGGGTCTCGGCATAGACCAGAATCCGCTCCGCCACGTCGAGATCGTCTGCAGCTATGTGGAACCCGCGGGTGACCTTGGGGCTGGTCGTGCGTTTGACCTCAATGGCCCAAAGCGCGCCGCCGGGCAATTTCAGGATCAGGTCGATCTCGGCCCCGGCCGAGGAGCGATAGAAACTGGCTTCCGTGCCTCGCGGGGCCGCCGCAATCAGGTTTTCAATGCAGAAACCTTCCCAGGAGCCGCCGACCACCGGATGACCGAGCAGCGCTTCCGCGGTCTCGATCCCCAAGAGCGCGTGGGTCAGGCCCGCATCACGGATGTAGACCTTGGGCGATTTCACCAGCCGCTTGCCGGTATTCGCGTGCCAGGGCGGCAGCCGTCGCACCAGCATCAGGTCCACCAGCAGATCGAGATAGCGCGCGACGCTTTGGCCGGAGACACCCAGCCCCGCCGCCAGCTTTGCCGCATTCAAGAGCCCGCCCTGCTCATGGGCCAGCATGGTCCAGAACCGCCGCAAGGTTTCGGCCGGGATGCGCAGGCCGAAGCTCGGGATGTCGCGTTCGAGATAGGTGCGAATGAAATCCTCGCGCCAGGTCAGGCTGGCCCGGTCCGACTGGGCAAGAAAGCTGTCGGGAAAGCCGCCGCGCAGCCAGAGCCCCTGCAAGGCCCCCTGCCCCACTTCATCCAGCGTGAACGGCGTCAGTTCGTGATAGCTGACCCGGCCTGCCAGCGATTCTGCGCTTTGCTGCAACAGCGTATTGGAGGCCGACCCCAGGAGCAGGAATTGCCCGGTGCGGTGCCCGGCCCGGCGACGGCGGTCGATCTGCCCCCGAAGGGCACCAAACAGCCCCGGCATCAGCTGCACTTCGTCAATCACCACCAGCTTGCCCATCTGCGCATCGAGATAGAGATCGGGCTCCTCGAGGATCCGCCGGTCCGCGGTCCGCTCCATGTCGAGATAGATCGCCTCGCGGGTCTCCGCGATGTCCTGGGCGAGCGTGGTCTTGCCGACCTGACGCGGCCCGAGGAGGACGACCCCCGCCTGGGCATCGAGGGCGTCTTCGACCCGTTTGAGGTGATTGCGCACGATCATACCTTGCATTTATTCCACCTCGTGGAAGATTTGCAAGGACTTCGAGAGGCGAAGCCCCGTCTCACGCCGCCATCTCACTCAGCCGACCGAAGAAACTGCGCTCCAGATGCAGCTCCCCTGCCCCGGCCTTTTCGACCATGCCCCGCAGATATCCGCCCGGCGAGTTGACCTCGCCTGAATGGACCTTCTCGAAGACCAAGGCAAATGCAGCCGCAGCGGCGGGTTTGCCCATCTGCTCCTGTGCGGCGACCCAGGCATGTTCTGAAATGCCGATCATTGGCCGCAATTCACCGGCGACCCGCACGAAATCGCGCCAATCACGGATGTAGCCGCCCAGATTGCGTCCCCAGGAGGTAAATTCCGGGCAGGCTTGCAATATCGTTCCCAATTCGATCCCGACCTGCGGCTTGTTCGCCTCCCCTGCCCCACTGTCCGACGCTGTCCGTGCCACAGGCGCTGGCTGTGCCGGTCCGGGCGGTTCGGCTGCCGCTTCCTCATTTTCTGAGGAATTACGAATTACAGGATGAAGTTGTTTTGTAATTGGTATGTGAGGTCCGGAACTGACCTCCCTGGGGTCCATATTTTTTCTTTCTTCGATCATCTCGGTACTTTGACCCACAGGTTTTACCTCCCGCAGAAACACCTTCTCGGCCCGCGACAGCAGATCAGCGAAGCGATCAACCAGTCGCTGAAGCATGTCGGCCCCCGCACGCGGGCCCGGCAGGCATGCCAGAAGCGCCTCGAAGGCCTGTTGCAGGCTCCGGAGCCCCGGCACGTGTTCCTGGCGCTCCAGCGCCGCCTCGAGACGCGCTCGGATACTGCGCCGGGCAATTGTGATCTGACGCCGAAGACGCTGACAGAGCGCGCGCTCCGCCGCCAGATCGGCCGCCACTGCCTCGAACTCCGCGGCCCGGGCGCTCAAGGGGGCGAGATCGAACCCGTAGGCCTCGACAATCACACCATCGGCATCGCGGCGGCCCCAGCGTTTGCCATTCGGGCTGTCCCGGAAAGTGATCACGCCGACCTCCGCCAGGCGCCGGGCGTGGCGTTTGAGCGTCGACAGGGAAAACCCGGTCCGCTCCATCAGATAGGCGTTCGACGCCCAGACGATGGGTCGTCGCCCCTCTTCCCAATCCTGGGGCTGGGTAAAGGCCGCAAGCGTATCGAGCAGCAGAAGATCCGCCGCTTTCAGCCCGATATGGGCCCCCACACGTTTCGCCGCGACAACACTGCGTGTCTTGGCAATGGAAATCTGTTCGCCGTCTCGGGCCAGCTGATCCGCGGTCCCGAGAGCCGGCGTCGGCTTGCGCCAACCGCTCTGTGTCATGCCTGTATCTCACCTCCGGTTTTGTGGAGGCAAAAGAGTCCCGTGCGCCAAAACGACGTTCTTTCGTTGACAGTGATTCGCGGGAGCGGTATCCAGAAGGTGTCTAATCTATTTGGATAAGCTCTCGGGCCGGATCGGCTTGGGGGCTTTTCTTTTGCCTCAGGTCATGATGTCGATGTCTCCTCCGATTGAGACAGATACTCCGCATAGAGCTGGTCGAGGTTCTCCGAGAGAAACTCTCCAAAGCCTGCGGAATCCTTGGATGTCAGCGATATGGTATAGGCGCGGCCCGCGCGTCCGATGACGCCCTTGATCCGACCCTCTCCGGCGGTCCAGGTGCGCTTGGCCGGGGTGGCTTTCGCCGCCCGGCGCCGGGGTGCCCTGCCCGCCTCGGTCACCTTGCTGTGCAGAATCTCGAACTTTGTGTCGCTGTCGAGCTGGTCAAACCCCTCCGTGGCCAGGATACGGTCGGCCACCGCGACATTGCTTTTGACCGCCATCAGCTTCTTGAAGTCTTCCCAACGGTCGCGCCCGATCTGCTTGGCGGGTCCGATCGCGGCGATGACATGGCCCGGCACGGTCCCCGCGACCGACAGCATGCGCGACAAGAGCGTGCCGTCGATGGTCAGCGCCTGCTGGATCACCTCCTTGGCCTGGCCGAGATCATGCAGGTTCCTGGCAAAAAGCGCCTTCTCGATGAAGGAAAGATCGGCCCGGGCCGTGTTCTCCTGGCCCTGCGCCAGCACATGGGCGACATCGTCCATCTCCTTGACCACGGCGCGGACCGGCCGTCCGAGCGCGCGCGCGACACGCACCCGGCGATGCCCGAAGACGACCATGTAGCGATTGGCGGCCTCCGGATGCGGCCTGAGCAGGACCGGCGTGTCCTGCCCGCTTGATGCGATCGAGGCTTTCAACTCCTCGAAGGCCTCGTCATCACCGCTGAGCCGGTCATTGACGAAGGAGGCATCGATCAGGGCGGGATCGATCTCGACGATGGTTTCGCCTTCGAGGAGGCGTTTGGAGTTTTCGGCGAGACTGTCGATCGAGACCTTCATGGACTTCGAAGCACCCCGCATCGCATAGCTCGAGCGGCCCCCATCGACCGGCGGGTCGGTCGGCTGCCCGATCACGGATTTCAACAGGTCTTTTCTGGCCATGATGCCCTCCTTTCCGGCGCACGGCGCCCCCTGTCTGCACGGCTGTCAAAACGCATCTGCACGGCTGTCAAACTCATGGGCCTTCTCGCCCCCAGGCTTGATGCACGAGACCGGCGATCTCGTCGTTGACGGCATTCAGAGAGGTGATCGCGCGGTCATAGGTCGACCGCACGAACTGCGCCCGCTCGACCTCGTAAAGCGTCTGCTTGGTGATCCCGGCATCCGAGATCGCCGTCGATTTCACCATCTGCGCTTCGAGCATCTGGTTGGGAAACATTGCCTGCAGGAAGCCGACCATCTGCTTTTGCGGCCCATCGGTGGGTTCGAACCGCGTGACGAGATACCGGAACCATTTGAGCCGCATCTCGGCCCCGGCTTCGCGGATGGTGCGCAGGATACCGCCCAGCATCAGGAGGAACTGGCTCATCGACATCACGTCGAGCATCTGGGGATGCACGGTGATCAGCACCGAACTCGAGGCTGTCAGCGCGGTTAGGGTCAGATATCCAAGCTGGGGCGGGCAATCGATTACCACCACGTCGTAGCGGTCTTCGACCTCCTCCAGCGCTTTTGAGATGCGGGTGAAGAAGGCGCGGCCTTCGGACGGGTCACGGCTCGTGAGGGCCACCGGCGTGTCGTATTCGTACTCCTGAAGATCGAGGCTGGCCGGGACAATATCGAGGTTTGGGAAATTCGTGGAGCGGATGACTGCGCTGATCGGCTGGCGCTCCGCGTCATAGCGCAGGGTCTCATAGAGCGAGGAAACAGAGTCTAATTCAGGCTGAATCCCGTGCAATGCGGTGAGCGAGGCCTGGGGATCGAGATCGACCGCCAGCACGCGATGGCCCTTGAGCGCCAGGTGCTGCGCCAGATGGGCAGCGGTCGTTGTCTTGCCGCTGCCGCCCTTGAAGTTGACGACGGAGATAACATGCAGATCTTCGCCTTCGGTGCGGTGGGGCAGGTAACGCCGCTTGCCCGGACGGCCATGGGCATCGAGATAGGCGCGCAGCTCGAGCATTTGTGCTGCGGAATAGGATCGCCGCCCAGAGGCCGAGGTTTGTGGCTCCGGCCCTTTGCCCTCCAGATGCAGCTTCTTGATCGTCGACTGCGTGACGCCGAGGAAATAGGCCACCTCGGCGAGAGAAAACTGCCGCAGACCCTTCTGGGCATCGGGGGGGTATTGTTCCTGACGCAAGATATTGAGTCGGTCGGAAATCAGTTCTCCTTGCTGGAGAATGATTTCATCGAAGGCCAACTCGCCTGTATCTTGCCGGAATGGTGCTGTCGCCATCCTGCCGCCTCGCCTAATATCGCTTTTATCGCGATTTCTTTCGTTAAACTGTGACTACAGCGGAAGTGGGTTATCCACAACGATTTTTTCAGCGGGCGGC